>JAVXEO010000025.1:2168-28334 GCA_036658435.1 Acetivibrio sp. | reverse complement strand
GAGTCAATATATTGATACTGTCAATAAGTCCCCAAACTGCATCCTTTAAAAATCCGTTTTCTTCTTCCATTAAATACCGAATGGCTTCCACTTCCGATGCAGGTTCTTCATCCAATTTCATTGCCGTCATATTATCATAAGTGTAAGCCGTTAAAAGAACTTCTGCCATCCGGCTAATTGATAAATTCTCATTTTTATCATTTTTTGCCTTTATTTTATGATACATTTGAAAAATTATGGTCTTAACACCTTCATCAAGATTGTAGTTTGTGTATTCACTTTCATGAAGCAGCGCTGCCATAATTATTTTTATCTGCTCCTCATTCGTCATGTGCATCTTATTGGAAATCAGGGCAGCTAAAATTGCGACGTTTAAAGAATGCTTATATACTGCATCCTCTGGGCTTCTTAAGTTCTGCATAAAGTTCATTTTGTTGGAAACTCTTCCATATCCTTTCATAATTTCACTTACAAAGGTAGGAAGCGTTACCGCTCTTTTTCCATTTTCCACGGCTTCAAAAATTGTCTTTAGGGTGAAAATAGCCATCGTCTGGAAACGTTCAAATGCCACATCATCTTCTGTCATTGGTGGAACCGGTTCTGCGGGTTCCAAAACATAAATTCCGATCAATCCAAAATTTCTTATACTGTAAACACCCTGAACCGTCAATTTTGTATCTCTTTCGTATAGTAAGACTCCATTTTTATTGTAGATAGGTCTTGCCAGCCGCATCCCCGATTTTAAATCCTGCGTTCTTACAAATAACATAGGTTCCTCTCCTCCTGATTATAAAAGTTCCAATAATTCCTTTGGTTGTTCTATGATTGCATTTGGTTTGTATTTTTCCAGTTCCTCACGACTGCGAAATCCCCATAAAACTCCCACTGTATACATCCCCGCTGCTATTCCGGTTTTCATATCAACGTTGGTATCTCCCACATAAATACATTCTTTGGGTAGGATTCCAAGCTCCTTTGCAGCGATTTGTGAACTTTGTGGGTCTGGTTTTTTGGGTATTTCCTTTTTTTGTCCCACAAGGATATCAAAATAGTTTTTTCCAAACAAAGCATTCACTACATCAACCGTTCTTTGATGTGGTTTGTTTGAAATAACCCCAATTTTAATCTTTCTTTTCTTCAATTCCTGCAACAATTCCATTATACCAGAAAATGGTTCTACCTGATAGGTGCAATCGACCCTAAAATAATTTTTATATTGTAAATATGTTTTATCGTAAAGATCTAACGATTCATTTCCTGCTGCAATCAGTGCCCTTTTTACCAGCATGTCTGCACCATCGCCGGCAAAGTACTTGTACTTGTCCATTGGCTGGGGTGGCAGTCCCACATCGGCCAGTGCCTTATTTCCGGAAAGTGCCATGGAAGCAAGGGAGTCTGCTAACGTCCCATCTAAATCAAACAGTACACCTTTAATCATTTTTATTCCTCCAAAAGTTATCCAGTACTTTTTTCATTGAGTCTTCTTTTACTGTGTAATTTGGAAACCATTCCCTTGGAAACAAACTTTTATACTGAAAATTCGTAAAGCGTTCATCTAAAAGTAAAATGACTCCTTTGTCCTCAGCCGTTCGTATGACTCTACCTGCTGATTGTAACACTTTATTCATACCGTTGTAAAGGTAAGCATAGTCAAAACCCGTACCTTTTTTTTCTTCATAGTAGTTACGGAATAGCTCTCTTTCCGTACAGACCATAGGCAGACCGGTTCCCACTATAACCGCTCCAATTAATCGATCATTTTTCAAATCAATTCCTTCACCAAAAATTCCGCCCATTACACAAAATCCAATCTGTGTTCTGTTTTCTTTTTTAAAGTGTTCCAAAAATTCTTCTTTTTGAAGTTCACTCATACCTTGTACCTGCATCCAAATAATTTGATTCTGCTTTTCCTCCATTTCTTCCCGTATCTGCTGCATCATTTGATAGGATGAAAAAAAAACAAAATAATTTCCTTCTTTTCCAGACACAAAGGTATCAATATATCGGGCTATTTTTTGAAATTCATTTTTGTTTCGTCTGGTGTATTTTGTGCTCACATCCGATCCAATCATCAGCAATCGATTGTTTATGTCGAAGGGAGAAGGTGCGTAAACGGCATAGTCTTCCGGTTCTCCTCCCAATTGCTCCTTATAATAATAAATGGGAAGTAATGTTGCAGAGAAAAAAATGGTGCTTTTCCCCTTTTCTAAATAGTACTTTAATTTTTCCGAAGGATCCATGCACTGCAGCGTAATGCGAAAGGTATCTTCCTCGCCATAATCGGTATAAATAATATAGCGTTCATCTAATTCTTCATAAATTGCAAGAAAATTTCGAAGTGTAAAATAAAACTGAAGTACTTCTTCCCGCTTTTCTAAATTAGGCATTCCCTGTAAAAATTCATCCAGCAATGATACGACCTTTAAAAGGTGAAAAATAAACATTTGTATGTCCTTTTGCTCTTCACACTCCTCACATTGCCTTTTCATTTCCAACAAATCATGGTTACAGGCATTCAATGCCTTTTCCAATTTTTTATCATATACTTTTACCACACGCCGAATTTCCAAAAAATCGTTTTTTTTCAATTGAGCCGAGTACATTTCTCTTGCCCTTTCCACTAAGTTATGTGCTTCATCAATCAAAAAAACAAAATCCTGTTTTTTTTCATTGGCAAAGAAACGCCGAAGATGGGCATTGGGATCAAATACGTAGTTATAGTCACAGATAACCGCATCTGCCCAGTTGGTTGCATCCAGACTCATTTCAAAAGGGCATACCTGGTGTTTTTCTGCATATTGTAAAATGAGTTCTCTGGTTATTTTGTTTTCACCGGTTAACAAGTCATAAACTCCATCGTTCACCCGGTCAAAATGCCCCTTCGCACGTTGGCAGTCGAATGGATTGCATTGACATTTATCCAATATACAGATTTTTTCTTTTGCAGTAAGTGTAACTACTTTTAAGTCCATTCCCTGATCTATTAGTAATGAGAACGTATCTTCTGCAACGGTTCTGGCTATGGTTTTCGCTGTAAGATAAAAAATCTTTTCCACCTTACCTTCTGCCATTGCCTTTACCGTTGGAAATACCGTAGATATTGTCTTTCCAACACCAGTGGGAGCCTCAATAAACAATTTTTTTTGGCGAAGTATGGTTCGATAAACACCGGCTACTAAGTCCCTTTGTCCCTCACGATAAGCAAATGGAAATTCCTTTTGCCAAATGGATTTATTTCGTTTCTTTTCCCATTGATACTTCCAATTTGCCCATTTTTCATATTCCTTTACTAGTTTTAGAAACCAGTGTTCCAGATCTTCAAAGGCATATACGTGTAAAAAATACTTTAGGGCCTCCGTCTCTATATTGCAATAGGTTATCTGCACTTGTATCTGCCTTAGGCCTTCTTCTTTCGCAAACATATAAGCATAGCATTTCGCCTGTGCCAGATGAACAGGAACTGCTTCCTTCAAGTGCGCCGGTTCCATATAAATTCCTTTAATCTCATCTATTGTATAGCGAAAATTTTCTTCCCCAGAACCATGGTCTATAATTCCATCTGCTCTTCCCTCTATATAAAGTTCAAAAGAATCTCCTTGAAAATCCAAAGGGACGGTAAGGCTAAGAGGAACCTCTGCCCGGTACTCAGCTCCCATAGACTTTTGTATTTTTTTATGAATTCTGGTACCTTCCTGGCATGGGCTTATATCACTTATTCCCCCTCTGGAAGTATCAATATCACCGGAGCGCAATATAAATTCCACTAAATTTCTTACGGATATCTTAATTTGCTGGTTCATTATTACACCTGTTCTAATTGAAAGAATACACCGAAAAGCGTTTCCTTTTTCAGTGTATTCTTTGATTCTATTCTGGGTTATTCATTGTCTTTTATCATATTCTTCAGTTCTCTTGCCTTTGCTTTAATTCGCTCATTTGCCGTTCTGGAAGTCAAAATTCTGGAAATCCAGCGCTTTGATTCATCATAGCATCCACTTTTTCTAGCCAAATCAGCAACCAGATAGGTAGCTGTACTTTCATCCATTCCGCAAAGAGGAAATTGTTCTTTCGCAAAAGCCTGTGAAAATCCCTCATAGGCATTTTTAATCAGCTCGTCTTCTTCCTTTTTTAATTCCAGAAGAACCGTCTCACGGTTTTCCGTATCTTCCGGGAGATTTTCTGCTTTTCCCCTGAAAATCCAGGCAAGTTTTAGACAGGTGTAGGCTCTTTCACTTGTTTTTCCTTTTTTTACAATGGTATTTAATAATGCCAGTTTATGTCTTGCAAGAGCATCATCATAGGTATATACTTCACCATTTTCTTCAATTCCCTGGAAATTAACAGAAATATTTTCTCGAATCAGTTTGCTTTGTCCTGAAGTCATATAGGTAAAGAAACGATTGAGAGCTGCATATCCACATCTTGGACATACTATGGCATCATATTTCAGTGCATCTACCAATTGATACTTTGGTCTTAAATCTGTATCGGCAGACATTAGCTTTATCTTTCCTGTACGAACCGTTTTTGCCTTAAATTCACTATCGCAAACCGGACAAGTATATGTTTTGTCAAAAAGGATATCCGCCTCTGTTATTTTAGGCTGTTCCTTTTTTTCTTCATCCGTTTGCTTATCATTTTTTTCTTGTTTTTCATAAATGGTTACGTTTTTTAATTTGCCTAAGCCAAATGACTCAAGCCCTGAAAAAATACTCATTGTTCCATCTCCTTCTATGCCGGTTTATACGAACTTTTTTGTGATACAATACGATTAAATACCAAATGTTCCTGGGATGAATCCTTGCAATCTACACAAAAATAACCATGTCTTAAAAATTGAAAACTATCATAAGCCTTTGCATTCTTAAGTGCCGGTTCCACATAACATTTTTCTAATATGGTCAATGAATTGGGATTTACGTTAATGCTTCCATCTTCCCTATATACTCCCTTTTCTTCGTCCACAATGTTTTCATAAAGTCGAACTTCTGCTTTTACTGCAGTAGACGCTTCTACCCAGTGAATGGTGCCTTTAACTTTTCTTCCGGTAAATCCATTTCCACTTTTTGTCTCCGGATCATAAGTGCAGCGAACTTCTACCACTTTACCAGTTTCATCCGTAATATACTCTTCACATCGAACAAAATACGCATGCATAAGGCGAACTTCATTTTGTGGAAAAAGTCGAAAATACTTCTTAGGTGGTTCTATCATAAAATCTTCTCGATCTATATAAAGTTCCCGGCTAAAGGGTATTTTTCGACTTCCCATTTCTTCATTTTCCTGATTATTGGGCATGTCCAAATATTCTATCTGATTTTCCGGATAATTGGTAATTACTAATTTTATTGGATCCAGTACGGCTAACATTCTAGGTCTTTTAAGTTTCAAGTCCTCACGGATGCAGTACTCTAACATGGCATAGTCTACCGAGCTGTTTGCCTTGGATACTCCTACCAATTCCATAAAAAGTTTTATAGATTCCGGTGTAAATCCCCTTCTTCGAAGGGCCGCAATGGATACCAAACGAGGATCATCCCATCCATCTACAATTTTGTCCTCCACTAATTTCTTAATATATCGTTTTCCCGTCACTACATTGGTAAGATATAGTTTTGCAAATTCAATCTGTTTTGGCGGATATTCATATTCCAGCTCTCGAACTACCCAGTCATATAAAGGTCTGTGGTCTTCAAATTCTAAGGTACAGATGGAATGGCTGATTCCTTCAATTGCATCTTCAATAGGGTGTGCAAAGTCATACATTGGATACACACACCAAGTATCGCCTGTATTATGGTGAGTCATCCTGCTAACACGATAAATTATAGGGTCTCTCATATTGATGTTTGGAGAATTCATGTCAATCTTCGCACGAAGTACTTTTGATCCATCTTCAAACTCTCCCTTTTTCATACGTTCAAATAAATCCAGGTTTTCTTCTATGCTTCTCTCACGGTAAGGGCTGTTTTTTCCCGGTTCTGTCAAAGTCCCTCGGTATTCTCTGATTTTTTCAGGGGATAAGTCACATACAAAGGCTTTTCCCTTTTTTATAAGCTGAACGGCAGCTTCAAACATCTGGTCAAAATAATCAGAGGCAAAGAAAAGACGGTCCTCAAATTCTCCTCCCAGCCATTGTACATCTGCTTTTATAGATTCTACAAATTCTGTTTTTTCCTTTGTTGGATTGGTATCATCAAATCGAAGATTGAATTTTCCTCCATATTTCTTAGCCAAGCCGCAGTTAAGTAAAATAGACTTAGCATGACCTATATGCAAATATCCATTGGGCTCCGGTGGAAATCGTGTTACAACAGTTTTGCAATGTCCTTCGGCCAAATCCTTTTCGATAATTTGTTCAATAAAATTTTTTGAGACAACCTCTTTCTCTAGGGCAGAATTTTCGTTTTCCATGGTTGTTTCTCCTCCTTTAATCCTAAAATCGCATTTATTATTTATACTACCACATATTTAATTATTAAAAAAGCCCTTATTATGAAAAATAGAGAAGTCCTGCATAATCATACAGGACTTCTTCTCTAATATTTTAAAATACCATTTGCTATTCTCTTATTTGAATTGATGATTTGCTATACTTAGCTTAGCTCCGCTTACACGTCCGCTAAAATATAAAAAATTGTCCAGGTTAATGGATTTGTTATTATACGTAACTTCCTTTACTCCTTGAAGTGCCTCTTTTGCTGCTTCTATACAGTCTTTTTCTTTCTCTGAGTTAAAACGTCCATCGTCATAATCAGACAATGCTCTGGCAAGAGAACCGTTTCTTGCCGGCCCAAACTGACTGCTCTGATAAATAACACCCTTTATGGTTCCTGGAAATAGTTTGGATTCTTTTCGGTTTACAACAACAATTCCAACGGCTAATTTTCCTGCATAAGGTTCGCCCCCTGCTTCGCAGGAAATCAAACATGCTAATAATCGAAGTTCTTCTTTTGTATAAGAATCCTCTTTTGTTTCCTTTACAGCCTTTGCAGCTGCCTTCTCCGTGGTCTTTTTTATCTTCTTTTTTGTTTCATTCTTTTTTACCACTTTATCTTTTTTTACATCTTTATCTTCTGTCGTACTTTCTTCCTCTATTTCTTCGGTCTCTTTTTCCACTTCTTCTGTAATCTGATCTTCTGCTGCTACATTCTGCATATCTACATTCTGCTCTTCTGTTGCTTCTGCACTTTCTAAAACAGATGCTTCGTTTTCATTCACTATATCTGTTATCTCTGCTGCATATGTGTGAATGCCTGTCACTGCACAAAGCGTCATGGAAGCCAACAAACACATTAGTAACTTTCTGAGTTTCATATTATTCTCCTTAACATTGTGTTAATCATAGTTAACATTTATGTAACAATTATAACATACTTTTTTAAAAAATCAAGTCATTTTGTAACATTGTATCTACATTTTTTTTCTTGCAGAATCTTTACTCCTATGATATACTCGCTTTTGCATCATTTTTCTATAAAATTTAATTACAAGTTACAGTAAAGAAAGAAGGATTTTTATGAATCTAAGTAATGAAATTATTTTAGTTATAAGCTTAGTGGCTGTCTACGGTGGTATATTAATCTGGTATTCCCTTTTTGGCAATAATGGACTCTATTGTTTTACTGTTATCGCTACCGTGGCTGCGAATATAGAAGTTCTTATTATCGTGCAGGCATTTGGTATGGAACAGACTTTAGGTAATGTCTTGTTTGCTTCTACTTTTTTAATTACGGATATCTTAAGTGAAGTATCCGGTAAGAAAGAAGCACAAAAAGCTGTGAATATTGGTATCTTAACCTCCATTACCTTTATTCTGCTATCCCAGTCCTGGCTATTGTACACTCCTGCCCCCACCGATTTTGCTTTTCCAAGCATTCAAACCATTTTTTCTAATACACCACGGTTAATGTTGGCCAGCCTCCTTGTTTATGCAATCACACAAAAATTAGATGTCTGGGCTTACCATAAATGGTGGGCATTGACCGAAAAAATAACCGGAGACAGAAGAAAATTCCTTTGGCTGCGCAATAATGCTTCTACACTTGTCTCACAATTTTTTAATACCTTTTTATTTACTTTCTGTGCTTTTTATGGTGTCTACTCTATGCAGACCCTATGGAATATCGTCTTTTCAAGTTACATTATCTACGTAGTGACAAGTCTTGCGGATACGCCTGTTGTTTACATGGCTCGTAGAATTGCCGAAAAAAAAGCAGTGTAGACAACACTGCTTTTTTTTATATTTTGCTATTTTAATTTTTTTACAATATTTTTTATTCTTTTTTCTCTTCTACTATTGTAGAATCCACTATCATTTCTTTTTTTTCTTTCTCCTGTTGTTCAATTTTGAAAATCCGAACTGCATCTTCCAAATTCTTGGAATCGGTTCCCAACTGTTCCGCCGCTGTATTCAAAGCTTCTACCGAATGCAACTGATTATCTGCCGTTACACCCAGTTCTGTTGCTGCTGCTGCCGTTTGCTGAGATGTAGCTGAAATACTCTGGATGGCCTCTAACGTTCCATCTTTTGTCCTTTGTATTTCTCCCACTCCACTCAAAATTGTAACCAGATTTTTGGATAATCCGTCTACACTTTTCTGAATCATCTCAAATACCTGTACCGTGTCCTCCAGGGCAGTTTCCTGTGAATTAACCGAATCTTCTGCTTTCTTTGCGTTAATAACCGTTCTCTTGGTCTGTGTCTGAATCTGGGAAATAATAGAACCAATTTCCCCTGCTGCCTGAGAGGACTGTTCTGCTAATTTACGGATTTCATCTGCAACGACTGCAAAACCTCTTCCTGCCGCTCCGGCTCTTGCCGCCTCAATGGAAGCATTTAAAGAAAGTAAATTTGTCTGTGATGCTATGTCATTAATGGTATTTACGATACTATTAATGGAATTCGACTTCTGCTCCAGCTCTTCAATATCATGAATTACAACACCGGTGATTTCCGTTGTATCTTTGGCTGCCGTACCCAGTGTTCCCACAATATCAATACCTTTTTTAACAGTATCTCTTGTTTTTCCGGCAACGCGGTCAATTTCTTCTGCATTTTGGGAAACGCTTCCAATTTGTTCTGCCAAAGCGCTCATCTGGTGCAAACACTGTTCTGCATCATCTGCCTGCTGATTAATTCCCTGCTCTATATCCTCTACTGCACTGGTAATGCTTTTCGTTGCTTCTAAGAGAGAAAGGGAAGTTTGTTCTACCTCTCTGGCAGAACTTGAAACATGAAGACTAACGCCGGTCATTTGAAAAATCAAATGCTTCATACTGTCAATCATATTATTAATACTGTCACCCAATACTCTAAATTCATCTCTTCGTTTTACCGCTGCTTTTACCGTCAAGTCTCCTTTTGCCGTTTTATCAAGAACTTTATTGATTTTATGTATGGTGCTGCCAATACCGCTTGCTAAAATAATTCCACACAAAATGGCAATAATCGTAGCAATTACAACAATGAGTATGGTCAAGTTCTTAACATCGGCTGCCTGTTTTGTTATGGCTGCCTTGGGTACCAATGCATAAACATAAGAATTACCGGTCTCCACTTTGGAATATAAGAATAAATACTGCTTTCCATTGTATTTAACATAGCGAGAACCATTTTCAGAATTTGCTTCTACAAAACCTTCTCCTGTAAAGGAAAATCCTTCCGGAATCTCTTCATCATCCGGATAAATCTCCCGTCCATCTCCTGTTACCAGTGCAGCTATACTGCCTTCTGGAAGCTTGCAGTCTGACAATGCCTGTTTTATGAATTCCGGCTTCACATCTATGATTACATATCCGATCTCCTTTGTTGTAATACCATTCATAATCTTTATACAGGAAAGAGCATACGTTTCCTTTGTTTTTATTTTAGACTCTCCATCAATGGTATCATGATTTCCTAACCAAATAGAACTCTTTCCTGAGTCTTTTAATTTTTTATATTCTTCGCTCTTCATAAAGTTTGCATAAGAATTTTTTGTTAGCTTTCCATTTGCAGAAATTGGAGAAGAATAATTTGCAATGACGAAAATATCTCCCATAAATTTTTCTGTTAACATATTAGAAAAAATCCAAGTCTCAAGTTCGGTTCTTTTTCCAATCTGTGCAATAATATCATTTTGCCAAATCCCACTGAAAAACTTCATCATATTATCATTGGTGCTAAACTGTGTTGCTTTTGACTCTACGGTATCAAATCCCAATGATAAATATTTTGATAATGTACCCAGGCTGGTACTGGTTGCTGCTTCATAGTTACTAATAATTCCGTTGGAAGACTTCTCATAAGAAGTCACTCCCAATATAATAATCAGCAGTACGGGAATCATAAATGCCCCAATCAATTTTGCTTTGATTCCACCCATTAATCTAAGCCCTTCTTTTTTTGCTATTACTTCTTCCTGAACGGCCTCCATTTCCTGATGGATTTCTCCCCGAATTTCTCCTTTCTTTTCCAATAATTCCTCTTTCATTTTTGCTTTTTTGTTCTTTTTAAGCATGATATACATCTCCTTATCCCAAGACTTTTTATCCCCACGGTCTCGAATTCCGCATATTAATATCTTATCATATTTGCACAAAATTATCTACCCAGTACCTGCTATTTTTAATATTATATATAAAAAAAAGAAGAAAATAGGTACTATGTCCTAATTTTTCCTCTTTTTTGTTTTCCATTATTCTGTATTTTTTTGAAAATATTCTTATAAAAGAACCCCTGGTTTTGTTTTTTTTACGTCATTTTTAATAATTCATGAAATGAAATTTCCCCTCCAAATAAATCCAATGCGCTTCCAATGGTAACATCAATTTTCCCTTTTCCGTGAACTCGTAATTTTTGTATATCCTCCCAGGTGCTCACACCACCTGCATAGGTAATGGGAACTTGGTCTGTCTGGGATAACAGATCAATCAAATTTAATTCGATTCCATTTGCCTTTCCTTCCACATCCACTGCATGTATCAAATATTCATCACAGTACATAGAAAGTTCTCGGATTATTTGTGGGCTTAGTGCCGTTTTCGTGAATTTTTGCCATCGATCGGTTACAATATAGTATATCCCGTCCTTTTTCCTAACACTTAAATCCAATACGATCTTTTCTTTTCCTATTTCCTCTTTCAATCGTAACAAATTTTCATAATGGATTCTTCCATCCTTAAAAACAAAGGAAGTTACAATCACATGAGAAGCTCCCTCCTCCAGAAATTCTGCTGCGTTTTTATCCGTAATTCCTCCACCAATTTGTAGTCCATTGGGATAGGCTTTCAGTGCTTTTTTTGCCTGTACCACATCTTCTTCATAATATTCACTGTCAACTCCATTTAAAAGAATAATGTGGCCTCCCTTTAAATTGTATTTTTTATAAAGTTCTCCATAAAAAGCAGCTCCTTGACAGGATACGAAGTTTTCCTCTGCATAATTTTTCTTATCTGACAGGCTTCCTCCAACAATCTGCTTTACTTTTCCATTGTGGAGATCAATACAAGGTCTAAATTTCATATTTCATTTCCTTTATTACGTTTCCTTCTAAATTTTTAATTGTAAAGTTTCGGTCTTGATATATCATATAACTGTTTTCATTATTTTCTTTGGGTATGGATAAGGAACCCGGATTTAAGTACCAATTTTCCCCCAGTTTTTCCATTGCCTGTACATGGGTATGTCCATGTAAAAGGATGTCCCCCCTCTTAAGTGGCGGAAGATTTTCCCGATTGTATACGTGTCCATGTGTTGCAAATACCGTTAGTCCATCCATGGACAAGAGCGCATACTCCGCCAGGATCGGAAAGGTAAGTACCATTTGATCCACTTCTGCATCACAATTTCCCCTTACACACAAAAATTCATTTTTTCTTTCATTTAATAAAGAAATCACTTTAGGTGGATTGTATTCTATTGGTAATTCATTACGGGGACCATGATATAAAAGGTCTCCCAAAAATATAAGTTTTTCAGCCTCTTCTCTTTCATAGGCTTCCAGCATTTTTTGACAAAAGTAAGCAGAACCATGTAGGTCTGATGCAATCATATATTTCATATTTTCTGCCTTTCTCCTTTCAAGCCCTCGTATTCATTTCTTTGGCTTTCTCAATACATACCTTCGTTCCATTTATAACCGTACCTCGGAAACCATCCTTTTCAAGCTCCATGACCGCTGCAATGGTTGTTCCACCCGGTGAGCATACCATGTCCTTTAATTCTCCGGGATGAAGCCCTGATTCCAACACCATTTTTGCCGATCCCAAAACGGCCTGTGATGCAAAGCGATAGGCCTGTGCTCTTTGCATTCCTCCTGCAACGCCTGCATCGGCCAGTGCCTCAATAAACATATACACGTAAGCCGGAGAAGAGCCACTCACACCGATTACCGTTTCCATCAGGGTTTCCGGAATCACTTCACATTTTCCAAAGCTGTTGAAAATCTGTATAATCTCGTTCAATTCCTCTTTTTCTACCTTTCGGTTGGGGCAAAGTGCACTCATTCCTTCTCCAATCAGTGCCGGTGTGTTTGGCATAGCACGTACTAATTTTATATCTTTTCCAAACATTTCTTCTATCGCTTTTATGGTCTGACCCGCTGCAATGCTTACCACCACGGTTTCTTTTTTTATTTTTCCTTTAATTTGTTCAATGACCTTAGGATAAACATTGGGTTTTATTGATAAAAATAGGATATCCGCCTTTTCTGTTACTTCCAAATTATCTTTTGTTACGGAAATGCCAAATTTTTCTTTTAACTGTGCTAAGCCCTGGGTATTTAAGTCCCCAACCATTATGTTTTCCCTGGCAACCAGTTTGGATTCTAAGATTCCCCCAACGATAGCACCTCCCATATTTCCTCCGCCAATAAAACCAATGTTTTTATCCATTTTATTTCTCCTTCCTGTTTATTCTCTGATTTGTCCGTTTCCATAAATAATATATTTTGTTGTGGTAAGAGCCTTCAGTCCCATAGGTCCACGGGCATGAAGTTTTTGTGTACTAATCCCAATTTCTGCTCCAAATCCAAACTCATATCCATCCGTAAAGCGAGTAGAAGCATTAACATAAACAGCGGCTGCATCAATTTCATTTAAGAATTTTTGAGAATTTCCGTAGTCTTTTGTAATAATACTTTCTGAATGCCCGGTATTATAAGTATTAATATGTGCAATTGCCTCTTCTATAGAAGATACGATCTTTAAAGAAATAATAGCTTCCAGATATTCTTCTCCCCAGTCTTCTTCTTTTGCAGCAAGAATTCGTGGGTCTATTTCCCGAGCCTTTTTATCCCCCCTTACTTCTACCTTTTTTAAAGACAGACAGTCAAGGATTTCTGGGATGGCCTCTTGGGCAATTTTCTCATGAATGACCAGAGATTCACACGCATTGCAAACGCCCATTCTCTGTGTTTTCGCATTTTCTATAATACGCACTGCCATATTTATGTCCGCGGTTTCATCTACAAAAATATGACAATTTCCGGTTCCGGTCTCAATCACCGGAATGGTACTGTTCTCCACTACGGTTTTGATTAATCTTGCTCCGCCTCTTGGAATTAATACGTCCACATAGGCATTTAATTTCATAAATTTCTCAGCGGTTTCGTGGCTGGTATCTTCAAGAAGTTGAACTGCATCCCCCGGAAATCCACGTTCTTCCAATGCTTTTTTTAGTATTTCTACAATCTTTTTGTTAGAGTGAAGGGCATCACTTCCACCACGAAGAATCACTCCATTCCCTGTTTTAAAACATAAGGCAAAGGCATCCGCTGTTACATTGGGTCTGGATTCATATATAATTCCAATTACTCCCAATGGAACTCTCTTTTCTCCGATCTGCAACCCATTTGGACGGCTTTTCATTGAAAGTACTTCCCCCACCGGATCCTCCAGTTGAATGATTTGAAAAATTCCTTCTGCCATTTTATTAATTCTATCTTCTGTCAACCGAAGACGGTCTATTAAAGAATCTTTCATTCCGTGGACCGTGGCTGCCTCTACGTCTAGTTTGTTTGCTTCCAATATGTCCTCTTTTTTTTCCATCAAAGCTTCTGCAGCTGCCTTAAGCCCTTCATTTTTTTCTATCTGCCCTAAATTGTTCATAATTCTGGCTGCTGCCTTTGCACTTTTTCCTATTCTATATAATTCCTCCATTACAAACCTCTTTCTCTCGTATTAGGCTCTGTTTTTCCCTGCTATAATAATATACCACATTACTTACTATTTCTACCCCTCTGTTATTTGCATTAATATTTTGCAATTTGCGCTTTAAATATTTTGCATTTGTTTTTGATTTTAAATAAATAGCGGCTTCATGTACGCTTGTAAAAATAAGATAATAGTCATCCTTTATTATTTCAGCGATCCGTTCCCTTACTCCCGGATAAAAAAATGCAATGGCTCCATTATATTTTTCTATATTGGATATAACATTTCCCATTTCTATTCTTTTCAAAATAAAATCATAACAGGAAGTCATAAAGTCCCCCTCCTCCTGGTTCTCTCCAATATAACTGCGCATATCAAAAATTCTTGGTTCGTAAATCAAATTCGTATTGAGTAGTGCATCCTGCAAAACTTCTTCTTTCGAAACCTTCCATCGCTCAAATAAATTTGTTTCTACTTTTACCGTTATATATCTGTTTTCTTCCTCTCTTACAATTACATACAGCACCATTGCCATATCCCCAATTACATGATAAACAGCACTTTGCATTCCTGTTTTATTATTCGTATAATTGTTTAATCTTACAATCAGGTTTTCTTTCACATCGTCATAATTTCCCAAATCATCCAATGTCTCAATCCCAGTTCTTCTTACCGCTGATTTCTTCATTAAGTGCTCTTTATTATTCATTTTTGGGTCCCCCATTATTTTTTTATCTATACATAAAAGTCAGTAAAATAGTGTTTCCCCCTTCCCTGCTAGATATCTTCGCATTTTTCTGACTTTTCATGTGCAATTGTATACGAATGTATGGAATATATATTTTAGAACATATATTTTAGAATATATATTTTAGAATTAAAACAAAAACAGAATAAAATCTTTTAGAGCAAAGACTCTTATATTATCTACCTATACTTGCAATTTTTCAAGCTCAATCTTTGATTTTTTTAAAGTGCTGTTTTAACCTTTTTTTAATAAATCAAGATGAAAGCAGCACTTTTATTTTTTATAGGGCATAGGATTTTAGAATAAATTTTTCTACTTCCTCTATGTCTATGTTTAACGGTATTGCCAGTTCTCCAAACAAGCTTTCTTCGGCTAGTTTAAGATACTTTTTATCGCTAATTGTCACATTTTTTCCTTCCGCAGTTCTTAGTTCTCTTTTTAAATATAGTGTTTTTATAATTTTCACAGATTCCCTGCAGTCGCACTTTCTCAGTGCTTCCTTATACACAATCTCCGCCTTTTTATCATCACTTCCACTAAAGGTTTCAATGTCTTTTATGTCTTCAATCAGCTTTAATGCCTCTTCTTTTGATATAATAGCACGCATAACTACTTTTTTATTATCGGTAGGAGTATATACCTTACTTCCTTTTGAATAAAGTGGAATCAATGTATAATATAATTTATCCTTTTGTACCTCTGATTCCTCCATAAATCCTATTTTTTCAACCTTACATACGCCATAGCTACCATAAATAATGTAATCTCCTATTTTAAACATTTTAATCTCCTTTTCGTTTTCAAATTCGATTTACTTCCTTTTTATTCCAGTAGCAGTCTTGCCTAGTAGTATTTTCTTATAGTTCAATAAAAAGGGCAGTTACCCGCCCTTTTGTTAACCATCTCATCTTCTGCTTCCAGCCCAATTTTCAGCTTTCTCCCTTCATTATACCACACTTTTGAGATAAAAGCTTTCCTTTTGTATTTTTTTTATAAATTCAATTTGCCAATTTCTTAAACAACCGCTATACTAATAGCGTACCAAATTTATACAAAGGAGATTATCATGGAACGAGACGAAATAATTATTCGCAGTGCAATTATGCATATTTTAGATTCCAGTGTGGGAATGCCGGTTTTATCGGATGCACTTTTAGAAAACAGCCCTGATTTAAATGATTTTATTCGAAATCATATTTATAAAATTGCCTCCGGCGATGACTTAAAGTCCTGTTTACTGGATACCCAGGAATCTTATATCTATGGTTTGCTTACCGCCTACTCTGAAGAAAACATGATTTCTTTTAGTCAAGAGGTTAGCAAATACCTTTATACTATTATGAATCAAAATATAGAGATTCCTTCCGGGGATTTTATTGTTGTTTCTTATCAATATAGCAGCCAAAAGTACCTGGCTTTTTTAAAATTAAATTATAAAGAAACCTTGGTTCACTATACCGATGGCTCTAAAGGGTTTAATAGCAATTTGATTGTTAAGCAAACCGCTACCCTTCCTTCTGGCAGTACGAAACTTTCGGAAGCCGTCCTGATTCGTCTTTCTGATTTTCAAATTCAGGTTACCGAAAAAAAGTATACTGTAAACGGTGTTAAAACGAATTATTTGTCCAAACTTTTTTTACAGTGCCAAACCGGACTTTCCTCCAAAGCAAAATTGAATCTTGTAACAAAAGCAGTGGAGCAAATAAATCAAAAATATTTTGAGGAAGATTTTGATAAACATTTAGAAGCCAAAAGCATCATCCAAAATGAGATGACCGAACAAGGATCTTTAAATGTGGCCGCTATTACTGAGAAAATTTATGGCAATCAGCCGGAAATAAAAGAAGAATTTGAAGAAAAATTAGAAAAATATAACCTTCATCAAGAAGAAATCACACCGCAAAATGTCAAAACTATTCGCAGACTGGAAAAGCAATACTTAACAACCGACTGTGGAATTGAAATTAATATTCCCATGGAAGAATATAATAACCCCCAAAACATTGAATTTTTAACCAATCCGGATGGTACGATTTCTGTCCTCATTAAAAATATTAATCACATTCATACCAAATAATTTTTAAAAAGACGTTACCATTCACAGTCACCATCCACAGTCACTTAACCCATGTAGGCAAAGTAACTGTGAATGGTAAAAACACCTTATTCACAAAAAGTTATTTCTCCGGTTTCGCAGTTCATAGATTCTATAATAGCAAGAGATTCTACTCTTACTCCGGATTCTCTAACGATGCGTCCGCCCTCTTGAAAACCTTTTTCAATTACAATGCCGGCTCCCATTAGTTGTGCTCCGGAATCTTTCACCAGTTTCGATAAACCAAGAAGGGCTGCTCCATTTGCAAGAAAATCATCAATTAAAAGTACCTTATCTTCTTTTCCCAGAAATTCTTTTGCCACAATAATGTCATATACTCTTCCGTGAGTAAAAGATTCTACCTTACTGGTGTAAATATCTCCTGCAATGTTCTTTGTTTGATTTTTTTTTGCAAAAACAACCGGTACATCAAAATACTGGGCAACGATACAGGCAACACCAATTCCGGATGCTTCAATAGTAAGAATTTTGTTAATGTCGCAACCCTCAAATCTTCTTTTGAATTCCTTTCCAAACTCTGTAAATAGCTTTACATCCATCTGGTGGTTCAAAAAACTATCCACTTTTAATACATTACCTTCTTTTACTTTTCCGTCTTTGCAAATTCGATCTTTTAAAAGCTGCATCCTTTTACCTCTTTCTTTCCATTCTTTAATAAGTTATCGTTACTAAAAATTATATTTTTATCATTTTATTGTTTACGCATTTCCAAAAAAATGATAGAATAAACTCATAAGTCCTAAAGTTCAGCTTAAAACTTTTAAATAAATATAACGGAGGTACCATTATGAATGAATCTAGTTTTTCCTTACTTACACAAAAAGAAATTGATACACTCATTACTTTTCTTTCTGAAAAGCAAAAAGATGTTACAAGTGATGTATTATGTCAAGATAGCATTGACAAATTAATCCATCTCATTTACAACAATGATATTAATAACGTACGCCTGGATACTTTAGATTCTCTGCGTATCCGTCCAAACCATGATGTTTTAAAAGAATTGAATATGCGCACGGATACTTCTGAGATTTGCGAACTCAATTTTGAGATTGAAGCGGAAACGAATTTTCTTACCCTTTTTGCTAAGAATATTACAACCGGAAAAGAATATCCCATCACTCCAACTACCCTTGATCGAATGGAACTATTAAGTGGTTCCACTTCCTGGGGATATTCTATTGTGCCTATTTTATTTGACAAAATTGCCAGAATATTCATGCTGAAATATTCCCGTGACACCTATGAGAAAATTTGCTCTTTGTATCTAACCATGAACTTTGGATCCGCTGATTACCGTCTGCCATCCATGTATTGTCCTTCCAGCAACGAAATACTGGACAATCTTATGTAGGTTTCTTTTTATCCTATTCTATTTTAGAAAGGTCAAAAAATCAAGTACCTGTTTTAATTCTTCAACAGAATCATGATGTTCTGCAGAGGCTTCTTCATTTCCATGTGCACAGACCCCTATATTTTCAGAATAGGTACTAAGTTCTTCCAGGCAGTCTTTCATATGAAAGACTGCCTGGTTCTTATTTGATTCCGACAATATTCCTGCTTCTTCCAGACATAGGGTTAATTTTAAGATTGATTTTTGGATCATATCGGAACAGTTTAAGATATCAAATGCCATTTCTTCCATTACTTCCTGGGATTTTTTCATTTGAGCCATAACCTGTATTGCCTTTTCCATTAGCTTTTCTTTATCTTCGTTCATAGCATTCCTCTCTACTATAAGTAATTCAAGATTTCTCTAATGTTTTTAATACCAATTAATTTCATATTTCTATCCATTTTCCCACTAAAAGAATTCTTATTTGCTTCCGGAAGAATACACACTTTATATCCCATTTTCGCCCCTTCCAATATACGTTGGTCCATCATAGTAACGGCTCGTACCTCTCCTGTTAAACCAACTTCCCCAAATAAAATTATGGATCCATCCATACAGGCATTCCGATAACTGGAAATAATAGCCGCCACCAAGGCAAGATCCAGTGCCGGCTCATTAATTCGAATTCCTCCTGCAACATTTATATAGGCATCACAATCTCCTAAGGAAATACCCATTCTTTTTTCAATGACCGCCATAAGAAGGTTCACCCGGTTATAATCAATTCCCGCTGCTGTTCTTCTTGGCATATTAAAACTGGTTCTGCAAATAAGTGCCTGTACTTCTACCAGAATTGGCCTGGTTCCTTCCATAGAGCAAGATACAATAGAACCCGCCTCATCTTCCGGTTTTCCCTGTAACATATATTCTGACGGATTTGTAACCTGAATCAATCCGCTTCCCTTCATTTCAAAAACTCCAATTTCATTGGTTGAACCGAAACGATTCTTTACTGCTCGAAGAACACGGTAGGTCAAGGCTCCATCCCCTTCAAAATAAAGCACCGTATCTACCATATGTTCTAACATACGAGGGCCTGCTACTACCCCTTCTTTTGTAACATGTCCTACAATGAATATAGCAATGGACAAACTCTTCGCCAGACGAAGTAATGCACTTGTTGTTTCACGTACCTGGCTTACGCTTCCGGGCGCAGATGAAATATCCTCCCTAAACATGGTTTGAATGGAGTCAATAATCACTACGGAGGGTCTCATCCTTACAAGGGTTTCTTCCACCAAATCCAAATCTGTCTCGCATAAAACCAACAGTTCTCCCGAAAATCCTCCAAGACGTTCTGCACGCATTTTAATCTGCTTTAACGATTCTTCTCCTGAAATATAAAGCACTTTCTCTTGTTTTTCAGTAAGCTGCCTGCACATTTGCAGCAATAAAGTAGATTTTCCAATTCCGGGGTCTCCTCCTACAAGAACAAGGCCCCCCATTACAATTCCTCCGCCTAAAACCCGGTCAAGTTCTCCAATTCCGGTTAAAATTCTTTCATCCTCACCGGTAATTACTTTAGACAAGGGTTCCGGCTCTGATTTTCTTCCCATTTTAGCGGAAAGAACCGACTTCGATTTTCCCGCTGTCGGTTCTTCTACAAACGAATCCCATTCCTTGCATCCCGGACATTGTCCCATCCATTTTGAAGATTCATATCCGCATTCTTTACAAAAAAATACCATTTTATTTTTTGCCATCTTTTTAAGCCATCTTTACAACTTTAACACAAACGATTTCACCATTCTCAAGAGGAACACTTAAAGCAAGTTTTCCACCCAGGTTGGTCTTAACTTCTCCGATACATTCTTCACCCATGTTTATCTTATAAACCTGTTCCGGTTCCAATTCCAGCGTAATCTGTGCATCTTCCGGTCCTTCTACCTTAAAAGAAACTTCTTCCGATGTTGCACAAAATTCATTGACTGCCGTTCCAGGCATTGATTCATATACCAATATACCATTTTTCTTCAGCTTGGTAATCTCATGGAAGGTTTTGATCTTATATAGGTCTCCCTTAAATTCAAAATCACAAATCTTAGTTTTTGTATCTAATGTATAGTCTCCAAAACTTAATGTATTGTTATCTTCTTTACGAATTAGCCCTTTTACGATTGGCATTTTAGTTTCCTCCTGTGGTGATGCTCTTTTTGTTTACATTATACATGACCTTGTGGTAAATTTCTACTATTTTATTGAAAATGTGACTTCTTTCCCTTTCATTTTTGCAGAAACCTCATCTCCATTTTTTATCGTCCCATCGAGAACCGCTTCCGCTAATTTGTCCTCTATATTCGTCTGAATGGAACGGCGAAGAGGTCTGGCCCCATATTTATGGTCATATCCCTTTGAAACAATATAGTCCACTACTCCACTTGTTGCTTTTAGCTTAATATTCATCTGTGATTCACATCTTTTTATAATTTCTTTCAGCATAATGCCCACAATGACTTTAATATTTTCTTTTGTAAGAGAATGGAATACAATAATTTCATCAATACGGTTAATAAATTCAGGTTTAAAAAGGCGTTTTACTTCTTCCATTACACCATCCTTCATTTTTTTATAATCTGCAGTATCATTTTGTACCGATGCAAAGCCAAGATTCTTAGGTTCTATAATTTTTTGTGCTCCGGCATTGGAAGTCATAATGATAACCGTATTCTTAAAGCTTACCTTTCTTCCTTGTGCATCTGTAATATGTCCATCATCCAATACCTGAAGTAGTATATTGAACACATCCGGATGGGCTTTTTCTATTTCATCAAATAAAATCACCGAATATGGATTTCTTCGAACTTTTTCGCTGAGTTGTCCACCTTCATCATATCCTACGTATCCAGGAGGGGAGCCTATTAGTTTTGACACACTGTGTTTTTCCATATATTCGGACATGTCCACACGAATCATGGATTTTTCACTTCCAAACATAGCTTCCGCCAATGCCTTGGAAAGCTCTGTCTTGCCAACACCTGTTGGACCAAGGAAGAGAAAGGAACCAATGGGCCTCTTTGGATCTTTTAGACCAACGCGTCCTCTTCGTATTGCTTTGGAGACTGCGGAAACTGCCTCTTCCTGTCCTACCACTCTTTCATGTAAAATAAGTTCCAATTTACGTAAGCGTTCGGTTTCTTCCTCCGTAATTTTTTGAAGAGGGATTTTTGTCCAGCTGGAAATAATGTCCGCAATTTCATTTTCACCAACCACTTGTTTTCTTTGGTCTCTCTCTTCGTCCTCTTTTTCTCTTAACTTTCTTATTTTTATCTGATTCTTCTTCTGTTTCTTTTTTATTTCACCGGCTTCCTCAAAAGCTTCTCTCTTAATTGCCTCTTCTTTATCCTTTTCTAGCTGACGGTTTTCCATTTCTAATTCTTTAATCTTTGGAGAGGTCGTATAATAGTTCAGGCGAAGTTTTGATGAAGCTTCATCCATTAAATCAATAGCTTTGTCCGGTAAATACCGATCATTGATATAGCGTCCGGACATTTTTACAGCCGCTTCCAGTGCTTCATCTGTAATACGTACATTATGATGTTCTTCATAGCAGCTTCGAAGTCCTTTTAAAATCAGCAAAGTTTCTTCTTCGCTGGGTTCTTCCACCACCACCGGCTGAAATCTTCTCTCTAGAGCCGCATCTTTTTCAATATATTTTCGATATTCTTCCCGCGTGGTTGCCCCAATAACCTGAAGTTCTCCTCTGGCTAAGGAAGGTTTTAATATGTTTGATGCATCGATTGCACCCTCTGCACCACCGGCACCAATTATTGTATGTATCTCGTCTATAAAAAGAAGAACATTTCCATCGCTGATTACCTCTGCAATCACTCTTTTAATGCGTTCTTCAAATTCACCACGATACTTGGAACCCGCTACCATACCGGACAAATCAAGGGTCAATAATCGTTTGTCTTTTATGGTGTCCGGAACATTTCCTTCCACAATTCGACTTGCAAGCCCCTCCGCTATTGCTGTTTTTCCAACTCCGGGTTCTCCAATTAAGCAGGGATTATTCTTGGTTCTGCGGCTTAATATCTGAATCACTCTTTGAATCTCTTCTTCTCTTCCAATTACAGGATCCAGGCGGCCTTCTCTTGCAAACTGTGTTAAATCACGGCTATACTGATCCAGTGTGGAGGTCATTGATTTTCCTTTTGATCTTGTCTTACTTGACATATATTCATTTTTTGCCGTATTCACATCTTGACCCGTTGACACCATAATATCAACATACAGCTTTTGCACATTGATACTCAGTGTGTTTAGAAGTCTTACTGCAATACAGTCTGATTCTCTAATCAATGCAATTAAAATGTGTTCCGTTCCAACCTTCTTTGTCTTTAGCCGAATGGATTCCCTGGTACTTTGCTGCAAAATTCGTTGGGCTCTTGGGGAATAATTATTTTTCTCCATCGTGCTCACGTTTCCCTGGGGAGCAATCAGTTGCTCAATTAAATCTACCAGTTTTTCTTTGTCTACTCCATTTTCCTCTAAAACCGTAGCTGCTACACCAGGTGCAGTTAATAAGCCAATTAGCAAATGCTCTGTTCCAATATAATTATGGGATAAGGCATACGCAATTTCTTTGGCATTGTTGATTGCTTCTAACGCATTGTCTGTAAAATTCTCAAACATTTATTTTTCCTCCATTATGGTTATCGATTGGAGATCCTTTTTTGAATTCTCCAAAAATCAGATCAATAATCTGATGCACCTCTTCACAGGTAATATCTTTACAGATTCCTTCTGCTAAAATAACCCGCATATCTTCCATCATAGCCAGTTTTGCATCATATTTTTCAGGATCAATGGCAATAATTGCACCCTTCCTTCGGTCTAATTGCAGATACCCTTCTTGTTTCAAAATAGAATAGGCTTTATTTACTGTGTGCATGTTAATCCCTATATTGTCCGCCAATTCCCTTACCGATGGAAGACTTTCTCCTTCTTGTATCTCTTCTGCAGCAATTCCTATTACGATTTGGTTGCGGAGCTGAATATAGATTGCTTCCTCACTATTAAAATCGATTTCAACAAACACGCCTTTTCCTCCCTTCTGAAGTCAGTTATATCTGTTATATTCATAATATAACACAGTGCTTCTTTTGGGTCAAGATTCCTTCTATCGAGATTGTCCTTTTTTAATGAAACAAGTTCAAAAAAAATCTTCTTCCTTTTCATTCTTCTTATTCTTGTTTTTTATCCCTTGAAATACCAGTGCTATGGTAAGCAAAACACAAATAATTCCCATTATTCCCAAAGTAATTCCCATCTGGATAATTTTTTCGGTATAATTTTTATATTCATCTCTGTCTATTTTAGATTCCTTTGCCATATTTTCTGTAAACAAATTTTTTTCATTGTATTCTTCCAGGGAATGATTTTCACGGCTATATACGTATAAGCCTTTTTTGTCCTCTTGATTTTTTCCGTATACCAGAAGTTTGTCACTGCTCAAATCCTGCTTCCATTCATAAACCGGAATGGGTAGACCATCCATTACTATTGTTGTTTTTATATAATCGGATGGAATTTTTACATTCTTATCCGGCTCTATAATTTGAAGTCTTAGTTCTTCCTGTAAAAAACGATTTCCCTTCTCGTCTTCATATGCATTTACACCGGTTTTTGATTTGCTTTCCGGCTCCTGGGTATTCTGTGGTTCTTCTTGTTTTACTTCCTGTTTTACTTCTTGTTTTACTTCTTGCTTTTCTTCTTGCTTTTTTTCCTGTTTTTCTTCCTGTTTTACTTCCTGTTTTACTGTGTCCGTTTTTTTTGCATTGCGATCCCCGGAAAGGGCCGTTTCTTTTTCTTCCCCTTTAATTTTAAAGCGCAGCTGGTTTCTGGAAACAGACATTTTTGTATCATCCAGGGCACAGCTAACCTGGGGGTCACTGCCTATGGAAAGTGTAGTTTCTCCCTCTCGAATGGCTTTAAATTTCATGGAATACTTTTTACTTGTTTTTTCCTTTTTCGAGTTTTTATCGGAAATTAAAATCATTTCATTTCCTTCTGTTATAAAAGCACCACCTTTTTCAAATTTCAAATAAGTGCTGTCAAACTCTAAAAAACAAATTACATCTTCAATTTCTTCACTCGCTTCTATTGTGAGAACTACAGAAAAGGTGCTGTCAACCCATACCTCTTCTACACTTACGCTTAAATTAATCGCCGCACTTGCTGCCAAAACTTCTTTCTTCGGTATGCATATAGCTCCTATTACATAAACCAGTATAAGTAGAAAATATCTTGTTTTCTGCACCTTTTTCTGTATTTTCATCTAAATAACCTCTTACTTTACTTTAATAATTGTAATTACATAGGTATTGATACTTTGATTTTCTGCGGTTACCCTTATCTTTACTTCATTATTTCCTATAACAAGTGGAATTTTCCCGGAAGCATTCACCATGATACCGGTATTTATCTGATTTTGTTTTAATTCTATCTGGATGGTCGCGGTACTATTAACCGCTACTGCAGTCAGTGGAACCTCTGTAATATTACTATCCTCGATTTGAAGTGTATAGGCAATGGTTCCACCATCCGTTGTCTTAAATACCGGTGTCAGATTATACTCTCCTATTTTTAATGTTTTAAGCCAGTTGTTGGGATTTTTTACGATACCCGGGATTTCTTCTTTTTGCTCCGGCATATTTTCATAAATTGGAATGTTAAATACCAAGATATTCTCTAAAAGTCCCATTCCATTATAAGCAGAATATGTTTTTGCCGCCTCTGAAACGGCTGCTTCTACGTTTGCCATATATTGATGGGTATAGGTATACATGGGTGTTACATTGAATTTCTGTAAATAAATAGTATTTTGCCCACGATTAATGTAGTTGGTTCCAATGTATTTTGCACCGCCTACAATTGCATTGTATCGATTATTCCAGGGGAGAATATAATTTGCCCTTGCCAGTTCGCTTGCCATGGTACTTCCTGTTGCAAAATTCAGTCCATTGGCAACGGCTCCTCCCATGGCTGTACTATGGGTTGCGCCAATATTATAAAAATTATAATATCCTTCATAACCACTTACCGTACCCGTAACGGAATCACTAAAAATTGCTGCGCTTCGCACAACTTCCTGTTTGGCTCTGGAAGCAAGGTGGTAGGGGCTCACTCCTGACTGTACTGCAGCATCCATAAATGCCTGGCTGTAGGTACAGGTTTTTTCTGCTGAAGCAATTTCATCAATGTAATTAAAACTCATATTGTACATCGGTGTATTTTTCAAAATGGATTCTACTCCACTTTGAATCTGATATTCCGGTTGGTATTCCAACGCCTCAAACTGAAAAATGGAATTCTGTGTCAAAAAGTTTCTTGGATCCATATAATATTCTACCGCATCTTTTGATGCTGTCACCCAGGTAGTTCCATCAAAAACAATAAAACTATCGGTACTAAAGTTATAAGCTCCTGGCTCATAAGACTTCCAACCATTAATTTTGTTTTTACTAATCAAATTTAATCCGGCTTTTGTTTCTTTTTCTATCACCGTATTCCAGTCAAGTCCTGTCTTATAGGACCGAAAAATCCAATTAGGGTGTTCTACATGTAATGCTTTTAGTCCTTCCTTATAGCTTTCCGGAAATCCTTGTTCCATAAGGTAGGCATCAAATTCATGATCTGGTATTGGTGTGGGTGGAACTCCTGCATCAGGTGAAGGTGTTGGGGACTCACCTGGCTTTGGAGACTCGCTTGGCTTTGGAGACTCACTTGGCTTTGGAGACTCACTTGGCTTTGGAGACTCACTTGGTT
>JAVXEO010000025.1:0-2068 GCA_036658435.1 Acetivibrio sp. | reverse complement strand
TCTTCTGTTATTTTTACATAATCAGACAATACCCAGCCTTTTTGTGGTGTCTTCTGATCGGTAAAAGAAACCTGATACCAGTTCTTACTTTCTTTTAATATTTGAATTGTCTGCCCTTTGATAAGGGTCACTGGTTTTCCTTGATTGGTCAGTAGTTCTTTATCGGTTCCTGCCGCTGTTCTTACATTTAGTCGGGTAGCGGTCACTGTGCCTATTGACTTTGCATAAACAACGTCCATATAGTTGAATAATTCATTAAATCCTATGATTAATCCTAACGTCAATACTATGATTAAAAATGTCTTTTTTTTCATTTTCCGGCCTCCAATTCTTTTTCTCTACTCTTGTAGAACTAAGTATATTCTGCCCTTATGGCATATTTGTGTCAGGAATTAGTGACTTCTTTTCAAAATATCTTTTAGCTCATTTACTTCAAACACATAGTTGGTATTGCAAAAATGGCAGTTTACTTCAATTGGTTTATTATCCTCTATCATTTCCAGGATGTCTTTTTTTCCTATGCTGATAATGGCTCTCTCCACTCGTTCTTTCGTGCAATTACAGGCAAATTTTGTTTCTATTTTATCCAATATCTCAACCCCAAATTCTCCAAGGAGATACTCGAGAATCATTTCCGGCGTCATGTTCTGGTTTAGAAGGTCCGTAATTCCTGCTATTTCACTAATCTTTTCTTCCAAACGAGAAATTACTTTTTCATCTGCAAAGGGCATCAGCTGAATTATAAATCCTCCTGCACATCGAACGGTATTGTCCTTATTCATAAGAACCCCTAAGGCAACGGAAGATGGAATCTGTTCACTTGCTGCAAAATAGTAAGTTAAATCTTCTGCAATTTCCCCTGACACCAATTGGGTTTGTCCCACATAGGGTTCTTTTAATCCCATATCTTTGATTACATTTAATACTCCTAAATCAAGTGCTTTTCCCACATCTAATTTTCCCTTGCAGCTTGGTGGAAGCATAATATCCGGATTGTTCACATAGCCCTTTACATTAGCTGCTGCATCGGAGGTCACTGTCAAACCTCCGATTGGTCCACTGCACTTAATCTGTAGCGTAAGCAGGTCTTTTTCTCCCTTCATCATGGATCCCATCATACTGCCTGCAGTTAAAAGTCTTCCCAGTGCTGCGGTTGCAACCGGGCTTGTATTATGCACACGTCTTCCATGTTCTACCAACTCTCTTGTTGTTGCCACGAATACACGAATTTGATTGTCTGCAGCCGTTGCCCTGATAATGTAGTCTTTCATTTTTAGTGCTCCTATCTATTCTCTTTATAATATTTTCCAGCCTGCTTTTTTTCACGGGCAATGATATAAATTCTTTCGCTTTCTTCTCTTGGTTCTTCTTTTGTAAGTGCATCGTAGGCTGCAATAAATTCCATACCCGCTTTTTCTATTAGTTCTCTCATTTTCCGTAAGGTATACGCTCTTTGATAGTGTACTTCGTCAAACCGTTGGAATCGATTTTCTTCTTCCTGTTCTCCCTCTTTTATATAAATCGTAAGGTCATATTCGTTGATTTGTTCTTCTTCATAATAATAATTGTCCCAAATAAAGCTGCAATTCTCCCTGTTTTCTGCAAAGGTATTCTGGGCAAGAATATTTTTATATTTATACATTGTGTTCATATCAAAAATAAAGATACCCCCTGGGTCTAAATAATTATTTACCAGGCGAAACACCTGTAAAAGTTCTTTTTCTTCTATTATATAATTGATACTGTCGCAAATGCTTACAAAGGCTGAAACCGTTCCAAACAATTCCATTTCTTCCATGTTTTGTTCCAAATAAAGAATATCCAGATTCTTCTCCAGTGCTTTATCCCTTGCTATCTCCAGCATTTCCTCTGCATTATCAATTCCTATCATGTCATATCCTTTTTGACAAAGGTATTCTGTAATTGCACCCGTCCCACATCCTAAATCTGCTATAAGACCTTTTTTCACTCCCTGCTCCTCTAATAAAGACTTAAGGTAGCCTCCCCACTCTTCATATGGAATATTGTCCATAAACAAATCATAAACCTGTGCAAATCCCGTGTATGC
>JAVXEO010000024.1:14678-28903 GCA_036658435.1 Acetivibrio sp. | reverse complement strand
CAAATACAATGGTTCCACCTTTTGGAAGGGTTGCGGTGCTTTTTCCAAGAACATAAGAACTAAAGGTCATGTTCCCATCTTTATCATAAATAGTAAAAGAAGATTTCTTTGGAAGTATAACCGAGATCTTCTTACCTGCCGATTTATTTCCAATTGTAAAATATTGCGCATAGCCACTCTTTGGAATCGTAATTTTCCATGTTTTCTTTGTAGAAAGTTTTCCTATACTATCTTGGCAGACCATAACATTGCCGCCACCGGTTATATACTTTGCACCATCTTTTGTTACAAGGTGTAAATCCACTAAATCCCGTCCATACATTCCGGGAATCTGTACCGAAGCCAGAGCGGAGGTTTCATCTGTGATGGGTGTGGAACCAACATAATTTGGAAGATCTTTTTCAACTTCTAAGCAACTGGAACCTATGCCTTGTATATAATTTAGAGAGTTATATTTTTCGGAAACCACATAAAAATCTTTATTTAAAAATTCACTCCATGCAGCTTCTGCTTCTTTAGAAATTTTATTTGCAGGTAATTTCTGCCCTTGATATCCGCAGATTAAAGTTTGCCCAAGAAGGGGAAGAGAAGGATAGCTGCTTGTATATAAGTAGGTGTTGCCTTTGTCTTCCACAAAACAAAGATAAGAGCTTCCATCCGGTGTATAAAAACGGTCTTCTCCATTGTAGATAAATAGCTGGGTAACCGGAGTTTTACCTGAACGAATGATTGCTTTTAAGGTACCACTCTTGTCGATGCTTACTTTTATAGGAGAAGAAAAATTGCCATAGTATCCAGCGAAGCCGAGGAGAGAATCCGGAACCTGGGTCTTTACTGGGGCAGAAAAGGTTTTATCTGGATGAATAGATGGAATAACACCTTTTTCTTTTAACGCATCCAATAAGAGAGCCTGTGCAAAAATCTGATTGTGTGTACTAGAGCCACCGGATGAAACAACGGCTGCGGCCATATTCTCATCTGGCAAAACGACAAGACTGGAATGATAATAAATGGAATCCCCACCTTTTGATAAGGCTTTTATATTATAATCAGTGAAGGGATAGGTATGTACACTGTCCCAGCCTAATCCATAGGCGAAACAAGAATCGTTTTGGGGAGCCCATTGCCCTCTTTTGTACTCCTCTTCTTCCATTGCATGAACCGAGGCATTGGATAAGAAATCCGTTTTTTCACAAAAGAGAGTTGACAATTTACACAAATCAGAAGCGGTGGAATAGATACCACCGGCGCCAATGGCACAAAGTGATTCAAAGGGAAGTTTTGTGCCATTGGCATGATAAATTCCGGCAAGTTCTGAAGTAGAAAAAGTATCGGAAGTGGTTTTTGTATGAGTCATTCCCAGAGGAAGAGTAAAGTGGGTGGCAATAAATTCACTAAAACGGACACCGCTGACTTTTTCAATTAAGAGCTCTGCCAAAGAAAATCCATCATTACTATAAACAGAAAAAGCACCGGGAGCAGCTTTTAAACGCTGTTTTTTTAAGTTCTTTAAGAAGGTATCATGACCGTAAGTGTTGGTATCTCCAAGTAAAAAACTTTGATTTAGAGAAGTGCTTCCCATTAATCCCGAGGAGTGATTGAGAAGCATACGCACGGTAATATCTTTATAGCGTGAATCTTCCATCGTAAATTCAGGAAGATAGTGAATAACCGGTTCATCCAGGCGAATCTTTCCCTCATCCACTAACTTAAGAACCGAAATGGTAGTAAATATTTTACTGATGGAAGCAATTCCATAGGTGGTATCCGAAGTGGGGACTTCCTTAGAAGCCTTATCCTTATATCCGGAAGCGCCGGTTAAAATGATTTCTCCGTCCTGAATCAGGGCGTATTGAACGCTGGTAATACCATAAATTTTAGTAAGTGCATTGGCTCTTTTTTGAGCGGCATCCAAGGTATCTGTGGATAATGTGGGAGCTGAGGTTTCGGCTATTGGAGAGGCGTGGACGTTCTTAGTGGCAGATGGCAGAGAAAGTATTAAAACAGCCGCCATTACCAGGGAAAGGGTGGAGTTGAATAATTTTTTTTGCATAAGTATCCTCTTTTCTAAAAATAATTGGTATGGTTAATAGTATAACATAAAAAAATAAAAAAATAAAAAATAAAAATAATAAGACTTTTTAATAAAAGAGTGCTATACTGTTTGAGAGAAAATTAAAAATTTTAGAGGTAAAGGAGCTTATTATGAGAAAAATGAAAAGATTTGCTACGATGGTTATGCTATCATTAACACTGTGTATGACCGTGGAGACAGTAGCACCTGCGGGTATGACAGTGGTTGCAGAAGCAGCAGCAAAGGTGAAATTAAGTGCAGCAAAGAAAAGCATTGATGTTGGCGAAAAAATCACATTGAAGGTAGTTGGAACTTCAAAAAAAGCCCTTTGGACTACAAATAAAAAATCAGTTGCCACCGTTTCCCAAAAAGGAAAAGTAACCGGAAAAAAAGAAGGAATGGCAACCATCACCGCAAAAGTAGATGGGAAGAAATACACCTGTAAGGTGACCGTAAAGGCAAAAGAAAATGAATTTGTGGTAAATTCTCCATATGAAACAGTAGAGACGAAAATTGGTGACAATAGTATTGTTGTACCAAAAGACTGGACAGAGGAAAAGAGTTCAATAAACGGAATAGAAATAAAGCTATTTTTTCCAAAGGATGCAGACAATGAAAAAGGAAGTTCTAATGTTACGGTAACCAGTGTAGCCACCGGAGCACAGAATGAAAACTTTGATTTGTATAAAGAGGCCGTATCACAACAGATTACCGCAGAATATTTGAAAAATCAGCTGGTAGCTAGTGGAATGAAGGATGCGACCATTACAGAGTTAGCAATTACCAGTGAAAAAAGAACCATTGGAGAAGTTTTAGTAATTTCTTATAATATAGAAATAGATGGAAAAAAAGCGATGTCACAGAAAATATATGATATATTTGCGGGAAACTATACAACGGAAGTTACCGTAACGGATAACATGTCGGCTACGACACCGGATGTTTATGAGGTGGGAAATTACATAGTAGAGTCACTGACCCTGAAAAAATAAAAATACACAAGAAGAATACACAAGAAGAAAAAACAAGAAGAATAAATAAGAAAAATAAATTAGCAAAATAAATAAGCACAGATATTAGAACTTTAATATCTGTGCTTATCCTTTAGAACTATAAATGTTCTATTTTTCTTACGGCTTTAGAAAGCCAGTCTCCTTCAAGAGACTCCACATCTTCCTCATCAATGGCCTTAGAAATAGAAGGTGTTAATGGAATCTGACCTAAAACTTCCAGCTCATGGCGAGCAGCTACTTCATCAAGATGGCTTTCGCCAAATACATGAATCTTCTCCCCACAATTTCCACATTCAACATAACTGTAGTTTTCAACAATTCCAAGAAGGGGAATATCCATAGATTTCGCCATATTTACAGCCTTGGAAACCACCATGGAAACGAGATCCTGTGGAGACGTTACAATAAGGATGCCGTCTAAAGGAAGAGACTGAAAGACAGTCAAAGGAACGTCACCGGTTCCGGGAGGCATATCCACAAACATATAATCAATATCGCCCCAAATAACATCGGACCAAAACTGCTTAACGGTTCCGGCAATAATAGGACCTCTCCAAATAACCGGTGTTTCTTCCGTATCTAATAAAAGGTTAATGGAAATCATCTTAATTCCGGTTTTACTTTCGGATGGGAAAATTCCATTATCGTTACCCTGGGCCGTTCCATGGACACCAAATGCCTTTGGAATAGAAGGTCCGGTAATATCGGCATCTAAGATTGCAATATCGTATCCTAGCTTCCGCATACAAACAGAAAGGTAGGAGGTTATAAAGGATTTACCTACGCCGCCTTTTCCGCTTACAACACCAATTACCTTCTTAATATTGCTAAAGGAATTCATTGGTGCCAAAAAATCTTCTTTGCTGGGTGTTCTCTCGCTGCAGTTGGATTCTTCACAGCTGGAACAACTTCCTGAACATGTTTCACTCATTATTAATCACCTCATCTATAATCATATCGAAATTTCTCTTTACTGTCAATGCGTACTGTGATACAATACGGTTTAGTGTCTAAACGGAGGAATTACAAATGAATGAATCAATGAAGGAACCAATGAATGAATCAACCACTGATTTTTTAAGTAAATTAGAGGAATTGGTGAATATTGGGAAAAAAGCAAAGGGAGTTTTAGAACTTGACCTTTTGAATAACTTTTTTAAAGAATTTAATTTAGATGTAGACCAGGTAGATAAAATCTATGAACATCTGGAGAGCAGTAATATAGTCGTATTAGCACCCACTGAATTGGATGATGAACCCAATGAAGATGCGTTGCTTGAATTGGAAGAGGTTGCGGAGGAAGCAGTGGAAGACGATCTTGTAGAGGATGTATCTGCAGTTACAGCGGCCATGTCAGACGATCCGGTCAAACTTTATTTAAAGGAAATTGGTGGCTACCCATTATTGAGCATTGAACAGGAAATTGATCTGGCAAAGCGAATTGAAAACGGGGAAGATTTAGCAAAGCAAATATTAGCGGAATCCAATCTGCGTCTGGTGGTCAGCATTGCCAAACGCTATGTGGGCAGAGGACTATCCTTCCTTGATCTAATTCAGGAAGGTAACTTAGGTTTAATTAAAGCAGTGGAGAAGTTTGATTATACCAAAGGCTATAAATTCAGCACCTATGCTACCTGGTGGATTCGTCAGGCAATTACCCGCTCTATTGCGGATCAGTCAAGAACGATTCGTATTCCGGTACATATGTCAGAGGTAATTAATAAAACATATCGGGTTTCAAGAAACCTATTACAGGAACTGGGACGGGAACCCACGGAGCAGGAACTGGCAGATGCAATGAATCTTCCTATTGAAAAAGTTCGTGAAATTTTAAAAGTCTCTGCAGATCCCATTTCACTGGATACGCCCATTGGGGAAGAAGATGACAGTCATTTAGGGGACTTTATCAAAGACGATACCATCATAGGACCGGAAGATGCAGCAGCATATGCGGTCTTGCAGGATCAGATTGCAAAGCTTCTGGATACATTAACGGAGAGAGAACAAAGAGTTCTTGTACTGCGCTTTGGTTTAAAAGATGGAAGAACCAGAACCTTAGAAGAAGTAGGAAAAGAATTTAATGTAACCAGAGAACGAATTCGTCAAATCGAAGCAAAGGCTTTGAGAAAATTAAGACATCCAAGTCGTGCCCGTATGCTCAAAGGGTATGACATTATGTAGTTTTTTTGAACATTAAAAAAGAGGCACCGCTGCTTACCTGGCGATGTCTCTTTTTCATATGGTTATAAATAATTGGGAATCCCATTTTTGTAATCTAGAAGGACTTCGCCTTGAATCAGTGGAAGAAGATAGTTTATCATCGTTCCATTAACATGATTTCCCGCTGCATTAATCCATTCACGGGGAACTAATTTTTCAAGATTCGCAACCTTATGAACATCAACCCATTGAATCTCTACGGAATAGGAACTGCCGGGTTTTCTCTTATACGTCATAACGATTCCGGTTTCATTTTGCAAAGCAGCATTCACGGCAGAACGTCCAATGGTAAAGGCTTCGGTCAAGTCGGTCTTGGAAGCACAGTGCATAGAACTTCTTTGAAGAACATTAATTTCGATGCTGCGAACCTTGCAGCCGAAAAAATCAGAGACAAGACTTTCTAAGACTCGGCCCACGCCACTTCTGGAAATATGTCCAAAAGCGTCTAAAGATGCAGAAATATCACCATTGCTGATATAGTCTCCGGCTTGATTTTTAATACCCTCTGAAACGGCAATGACGATTTGTTGCTTTCCGGACTGGAAAAGCTCTTGAATGGATTGTATCAACTTCTCCGTGGAAAAAGGAAGCTCCGGCAGATAGATTAAGTCAACACCGGGAATGGAATCTGTTTTGGCTAAAGCAGCGGCGGCAGTGAGCCAGCCGGCATTCCGCCCCATAATTTCTACGATGGTAACACTTTGCTTATTATAAATCATACTATCATAAATGACTTCTAACATAACGGTGGCAATATACTTTGCGGCAGAACCAAAGCCGGGTGTGTGATCCGTTCCCATTAAGTCATTATCAATGGTTTTGGGAACACCCACAAAGTGGATATCTGATTGGATGGACTTTGCATAATCGGATAGAGTAAGGATGGTGTCCATAGAGTCATTTCCACCAATATAAAAAAAATCTGTAATCTTAAGGTGGTCTAAAATTTTAAAAATCTTATCCAGAAGAGGGGTATCCTCCGGGTTAAGTTTAAAACGGCAGGAACCAAGATACATGGCAGGTGTCCGCTTTAATTGTTCGATTTTATTAAATTCAGAAAATGGGTGGGAGAGGTTGGAAATCTCATAGTTAAGTAAACCTTCAATTCCATTTAACATACCATAAATATGATCAAACTGGCAGCTGGCAGTGGCACCGTCAATAATACCGGCAAGACTGGAATTAATGGCTACCGTAGGGCCACCGGATTGACCAATGATACAATTTCTTTTTTCCATGGGTATTTTATATTCTCCTTTTATTTTATCTTTTATCTACTGCATCAAACTTCCTAAAATTTCATTTACTAAATTTCCATCGGCCTTGCCTTTTACTTGAGGCATAAGTGCTTTCATAATACGGCCCTTGTCTTTTCCTGTGGGAATTTCAATTGCCAGTTCTTTTAGCACCGTTTCTATAATGGAACGAATTTCTTCTTCGCCCATCATTTTAGGAGCATAGGCTTCCATTATCTGAATACGAAAGGTACATTCTTCTATAATATCTTTGCGGTCTTCAGGGGCCAGCTCCAAGGTTTCTTTATTTTGTTTAATTTCTTTTAATACAACCGCATCTTCTTCCTCAATCGTTAAATCTGCCCGCTTATCAATGGCTTTATTTTTCAGTGCGGAAAGTAATAAAGAAAGTGCATCTTTTTTTGCTTTTTCGCCGGCTTTCATGGCAGTAATCATATCACTTCTTACAATATCAATTCTTGACATAACAATTCCTCCTAAAATTTAAACTTTTATTAGTATAGCACATGAAGATTAATTCTTCAAATTTGTTTTAAAATTTTGACAAATTGATAGGAAACGATTATAATAATGGCGGAAGTAAACAACAATAACATTAACGGAGGATATCAATATGGCATTAGTATCAGCAAAAGCAATGCTTGAAAAAGCAAAAGAAGGAAAATATGCAGTTGGCCAGTTTAATATTAATAATCTTGAGTGGACAAAAGCAGCACTATTGGCAGCAGAAGAGCTAAAATCACCGGTTATTCTTGGAGTATCAGAAGGCGCCGGTAAGTATATGTGTGGCTATAAGACAGTTGTTGGAATGGTAAATGGTATGCTGGAAGAAATGAAGATTACAGTACCGGTTGCACTTCACTTAGATCATGGCGGCTATGAAGGTGCAAAAGAATGTATCGAAGCCGGATTTTCATCTGTTATGTTTGATGGTTCTCATTACCCAATTGAAGAAAATATTGAAAAAACAAAAGAATTGGTTGAAATTTGTAATAAAAAAGGTCTTTCTATTGAAGCAGAAGTTGGATCTATTGGCGGAGAAGAAGACGGCGTAGTGGGAGCCGGCGAATGTGCCGATCCCAATGAATGTAAAGCAATTGCAGACCTTGGAGTAACTATGCTGGCAGCCGGCATTGGTAATATCCATGGAAAATATCCTGCAAACTGGCCGGGACTTAGCTTTGAAACCTTGGAAGCCGTACAAAAACTCACAGGAAATATGCCATTGGTACTTCATGGTGGAACCGGGATTCCGGAAGATATGATTAAAAAGGCAATCTCTCTTGGCGTTGCTAAAATCAATGTAAACACAGAATGCCAGTTATCTTTCCAGGGAGCAACCAGGGAATACATACTTGCAGGAAAAGATTTACAGGGAAAAGGATTTGACCCTCGTAAGCTATTAGCACCGGGCATGGAAGCCATTAAAGCTACGGTAATAGAGAAAATGGAGTTATTTGGATCCGCTGGAAAAGCTTGAATAGAATACAGATAAGATGTGAAGGATAAATAAAAAGAATGGGCATAAAATGAAAAAACATTTTATGTCCATTCTTTTTCTACAAAAGGGTTTCCTTATTTTTCATAAGCATGGAGCCAGTCTGCTTTTTTATAATAAATCATAAAGGCTATGGAACTTAAAGACCAAGTCAGGGGATAGGCCCAAAAGATTACCTGAATATGAGGAATATAATGGGTAATAGCCGTAACGTAGGTTACACGTATAATACACCAGCAAGCCAGCATAACCAACATTGGAATAATGGATTTTCCGGCGCCTCGAAGGATTCCGGCAATACAATGGGAAAAGGCAAGTAAGAAATAGAACAAAGTGGCCGTATGTGCCTGTAGGGAACCAAAGCCGATAACGTTAGGATCGGAGTTAAAGGCAGAAATCAGGACTGGAGCAAAAAGATAAATAAGAATTCCTACAAGTTCAGCAAGGGTAATTCCGGTTAAAATACCGAATCGAGCCCCTTTTTTTGCACGGTCGTATTCTTTAGCACCAAGATTTTGCCCAATAAAGGTGGTTAGAGCAAGAGAAAAACTGGTAATGGGAAGAAAACCAAAGCCTTCTATTTTTGAGTAGGCACCACAACCAGCAACTGCCATAGCTCCAAAAGAATTAATATTGGATTGAACTACAATATTGGCAAAGGCAATAATGGAGTTTTGCAGACCCGAGGGAATTCCAAGGGTAAGAACCTGCTTTAACATAGGGCCGTTAAATCTAATTTTACGAAAATGTACACGATACTGGGAATCACTGTGAGTTAGGCGGTAAAAACCAAGAACTGCGCTGACTGTCTGGGAAATAACAGTGGCAATTCCGGCGCCGGCAATGCCCCAATGAAAAACAGCTACAAAAAGAAGATCCAGTACAACATTAGTAATAGAGGAGACAATCAAATAATAGAGTGGATGACGGCTGTCTCCCACGGCTTGAAAAATACCACTGGCGGTATTGTACATAATAACGGAGAGAACCCCTCCGAAATAAATACGAAAATAAAGAATGGAGTTTGGAAGGACTGATTTTGGAGTCCCCATAAGCCGAAGAATAAAGGGAGACAGAATAACACCTAAAATGCTAAGCACTACCCCTGCAACAAGGCCAAAAGCAATGGTAGTATGAATGGCTACCTGAACTTTTTCTATTTCACGGGCACCATAATATCGAGAGATCACCACACCGGCACCAACAAAAATGCCACCAAAAAGACCGACTAAAAGAAAAATCAGGCTTCCGGAGGAACTGACGGCGGCCAGGGCATCACTTCCAATAAAATTTCCAACCACAAGGGAGTCTACAATATTATAGAGCTGCTGAAACAAATTACCTAAAAAAATAGGCATGGCAAACATTGTGATTTTTTTCCAGACAGGACCTTCTGTCATTAAGTTCGTATTTGTATCCATTAAATTACCTTCTTCTGTATGTTATTTTACGCAACAAAAAAGCTACCGGAGACTATCCAATAGCCTTTTTAATAATTATACCAGTTTTTGTCCGCAATTGGAACAGAAATTACTTTCACCGGTTTTCGCCCCACAGTTTGGACAGAAATTAGACTTCGCACCAGATACAGGGTTGACATTTTGCATCATTTGATTGGCAACCTGCATTCCCATCATCATACCGGCCATATCGGAAGCAGTACCCCCTCCCTGGGTCTTGCCGGTGGCCATACCATCTACCATGGAAGCCTGAGTAAAGGTATTCATGTTTCCAATCATGCTGTGAGAGGCATTCTTATCAATCATTTTCTGCACTTCTTCTGGATAATTGAAGCTCATAACATGGAAACCGGTTATGGTAAGACCATCATGAATAATCTGCATATCCAAATCTTCCCGGATGCCTTTGGAGATGTCAAAGGCATTTGCCTGGAGGTTAAACATATCTTTTCCTTCTTTGGAAATCCATTTCATAAGAAGCTGGTCCAAAATAGCGGTGATCCGCTGTTTGATATCTTCTACTTTATACTGCTGTTTCGTTCCTGCAATTTTGTCAATTAAAGTTACATAATCATTGACTTTAAATGTAAAGGTTCCGTTTGCACGAATAGGCATGCCTCCCGGAAGCTGGGGAGTGGGAATGTTAATAGGCCCCTTTGTTCCCCATTTCACCAAAAATTCTTTGGTATTTACGAAGAGCACCTCCGCACGCATTCCACTGTTAAAACCAAATCGAAAGCCTTTTAAAGTGGAAAGGAAGGGAACAATCTGTGATTCCATGTCATAATCGCCATCATCTGTAAAAATCCCCTCTATTTTTCCGTTAAATAGGAAAATGGCATCCTGACCCGGACGAATAATAAGGCGGCTGCCTTTTTTGATTTCATCATTTGTCCACTTCCAGAAAATCATTTCGTCGTTCCATTCTTCCCATTCCACTACATTTGAAAACTGCTTTGAAAATAATCCCATTGGAATTCTCCTTTTCTCTCCTATATTTTCTTAAAAACTACTGCCACCGCCGGAATGTGAATTCCCACCGGAAGAAACGCCACCGCCAAAACCACTTCCGGAAGAATTATCCTGAGGCTTTGGTTTTGGTATTCGTGAAGTTGTGGTTCGTATGTAACGATCATAATGTCCTAAAACTTTGGAACTGCCGGAATCTAAATAAGTGGACTGGGAGGCTGTCATCTTGCCACCGGACTGGTAAGCCATAATGAAAACTACAACAGCACCGAGAATAAGTCCAATCATTAAATTAAAAAAGCTTTGTTTTATAAAAGCATCCCGTGAGGCATGGGGATTGTTTACTTCATTATAAGCATCGTTGTCTGCCTGGGTATGCTGCTGGTTCGTAGAGGCTCCTTGTGAAATGTAGAAATCACAAAGCTGAAGGAACGCAGATGCGGCATCATAATAGGCTGCCTCTTTTAAATAGGGCAAAATCTCATCTAATATAGATGAAATACGGTCATCACTAATGGTAAATTCACAGGAACCATAGCCTTGAATTTCTACGCCACGGTCATCGCTCTGCATATTAATCAAAAGAAGAACGGCATCCCCTAAGACCTCTTCCTGGGAGTCATAATAGTCCTCAATATACTGTTTTCTGGTGCTGTCAATGGAATTGGTTGTCAATAAGACGGCATGAATATCTTGCGATTCAAAAAGTGCCTGACATTCTGCTAAGAGCTGGGTTTCTTCTTCGTCAGAAAAAATATCTGCACCATCCACAACATATTCCAAAGGAGGATTTTGCTCTTCTGCGGCCATAACGTTTGTTCCACAACACAGGAAACAAAGACAGAGTATCAGAAGAAAAAAGTTTGGTTTATTAAAGCCATGTAATTTTACCATAAGACACCTCCTGATATCAGATATAAAATTTCTAAAAGGAGGAAAACGCCACCGGAAATTCCTGCAAACCAGGCAATGACTTTACTCCAGCTAAGGGGTGGGGTTCCAACAATCTTACCGGTTTGTCCGTTCATGGCAAATATATGCTCAGAATCCTTATAATCATAACAAATCATCCAAATAGGAAGAAGGGTATAAGAGGCATTTCGCTGCTTTACATCGGACCATTCGCTGGTAATCAGGGTGGAAGAATAGCCATGGATTGTAGAACGGATATAATCATTTACATAATGATCGACACGCTCTTTCACTCGGGGAAACAATTCTTTGTCAGTATAGTTGTATTTTTCCGCTAAATATCCGGCAAGGTAAGGGGTCTTAAAATCCTTTAAATCATCATAATGGAAGGGCTCCAGTTTATCCATTAAGCTATCGTTCATTTTTTCAGAAGCATCGGTAGGAATACCATCATAGTTCAAATCTACTTTTCGATAGACATCATAATGTCTGGTTTCGGTATAAATGTAATCTCCTGATTCATAGGTGCGGGTGCGGGTACAATCGGCATGTGCCTCTCCACGGCCATTTAAGTCATAGAGCCAGAAAGGAACGTACATACCGGTAATATTCTTAATTCGCTGGGCAGAAGCAAATCCTTTTGGAGCAAGAAGTCCATTTTTACACCATTTTCGAAAGGCGGTTTCTGCCTGCTCCTTATTAATGGAAAAAGGAATTACCTTTGCAGGTGCCAGGTCACCGGAAAGGCGGTCACCCAAAACCATCGATGCGCCGCAAAAACTACAAGTAGTAGCGGTAGTATCTCCATCGGTAATTAAAATAGCACCACAATTTTCACATTGATACTGGATAGCTTCTTCTCCAAAGGTACCGGCTGAGGTCTGGGATTCAAACTCTTCAAAATCCAGAATAGGTTCCTCTGCCTCTTCCTTGTAATCTTCAATGGAAAGAGATTTCCCGCAGCTGGCACAGGAAAGGGTACCGGTTTGGGGACTATATGTCATATCTGCACCACAATCGGGGCATTTGTATTGAATTACCATAGGAAATCTCCTTATTTGTTAAGGCTTGCTTTAAGTGCAGCCAATTCATCGTCCAGGGAAGAATCAGGAGCAGAATCATATTTTTTGGCAAGGTCCTCAATTTCATCTTTTGGTTTCTGATTTAATTCAGCCATAGCATTGGCTTTGTCTAAAGCGGCATTCGCTTTATCTTCCATACGTTCAAAGGCAGAAACGGAACGGTTGGAAGAGTCAAAAGAGGCGTTCATCTGGTTGATGCGTTCCTGGGTTTTGGCAACGGCCATTTTTCCTTTGATGGTGTCACGACGGGATTCCAGTTCCTTAATATCCCCAGTCAGTTTGTCGTGCATTGCTTTCATATTTTCAGCATTGGTATGAGTCAATGCATAAGACTGTTTTAGAGAAGCCTGCTTCTCCGAAACAGAAGATTTCTTTTCCAAAAACGTGCGGGCATCTTCTTCATTACCGGCTTCCAATGCCTTGACTGCATAATTCTGTAATTTCGTGATCTCTTGATTGCATTCGTCCAGGGCTCTTTTTGCCCGTTGCTCTTCTGCCATAATAGAAGCGGTTTCTGATTTTACTTTCCCTAAATCACTGCTTAAATTACGAAGACATTGATCTATCATTTTCTCAGGATCTTCTGCTTGATCTAAAAGGGAATTAATATTAGCGGACATGATGTCCTTAAAACGTGTTAAAATATTCATAGTACAATCCTCCGATTTATTTACACTATTATTTATGGGTTGCAACCTAATTTTATAGGTTGCAAGGAAAAAAAGCAATAAAAAACAAAAGATTTAATGATTGTTTAATATAAGGACAAGACTCGGTGTATAAAGCTTGACACATAAGAAAAGCTATAGTATTTTTTATAGAGTAGGAATAAATAGTAAAAATAAGAATGGGAGCGAATATGTGGATTGCAGATGGATGGAAAGATTATGAAGTAATAGACTGTTCCAAAGGAGAAAAATTAGAGCGTTGGGGAGAGTACAAACTGGTAAGACCGGATCCTCAGGTTATTTGGGATACACCCAAGAAAAATGCCAGCTGGAAAAAACCAAATGCCCATTATCATAGAAGTGCTATGGGTGGTGGCGAATGGGAATTTTTTGATTTGCCCAAACAATGGTCCATTACCTATAAGGATTTGACCTTCCACTTACAGCCCTTTAATTTCAAGCATACGGGATTGTTTCCGGAACAGGCAGCAAACTGGGACTGGTTCCGTGAAAAGATCAAAAAGGCAGGCACACCGGTAAAGGTACTAAATTTGTTTGCTTATACCGGCGGGGCAACCTGTGCTGCAGCCAAGGAGGGAGCCGCCGTAACCCATGTAGATGCGTCAAAAGGAATGGTTACCTGGGCAAAAGAAAATGCGGCGGCCTCCGGACTTTCCGAAGCTCCCATTCGCTGGATTGTAGATGATTGCGTTAAGTTTGTAGAACGGGAAATACGAAGAGGAAATAAATATCATGGAATTATTATGGATCCTCCTTCCTATGGAAGAGGACCCAAAGGAGAAATCTGGAAGATTGAAGATAGCATTTATCCATTTATAAAGCTTTGTGCCCAGCTTCTTTCAGAGGATGCCCTGTTTTTTTTAATAAACTCTTATACCACCGGTCTTCAGCCGGCGGTCCTTTCCTATATGTTAGGGACAGAAATTGTACCAAAATTTGGAGGAAGAACCGAAGCAGAGGAAGTAGGACTTCCGGTGGGAGAAAATGGATTAATCCTTCCTTGCGGAGCAAGTGGAAGATGGTGCAGGGAACCGATACAAGAATAGAAAACA
>JAVXEO010000024.1:0-14578 GCA_036658435.1 Acetivibrio sp. | reverse complement strand
AAGACTAAAAAAGTAGAAGGCAATTAGGAGGAAAAAATATGCTGAAGAATATGAAAATAGGGAAGAAACTGATAACGTGTTTTATTTTGGTAGGATTAATCGCCAGTATCTCGGGAATTGTTTCGATTTTTACAACACTGTATACCAATGCAGAATACAGTAAGGCATTAATTAATTATGGATTTGTACAAGGTGATGTGGGAAAAGCTCTATTGATGTTATCCGATACCCAGACCTGTGCTCGTGATGTTGTGAGCAATACACAGAAAGAATATATCGATGCAGCAAAGGCAAAACTTCAAGAAGATCAGGAAAAATACAATGAATTTGTAAAGGCAATTGAGCCAACCCTTTTGAATCAGGAAGGAAAGGACTTATTTAATAAGGCTCAGGAGGCCATAAAAATATACAGTGCCAAAAGAGATGAGGTTGTGACCTTAGGAGACACACTGGATGTAGAACAAAGTGAAGAGGCTCGTGTTATGATGGCAGAAGAGATGGATCCCCTTTATGACAATGCCTATAATGCATGGACAGATTTAATGAAATTTAAGGTGGATAAAGGAAATGCCTTAAGCGAATCCTTAACTACACAAGGTGTGATTGTGGTTGTGGTAAGTATAACTTTGGTTCTTGTTTCTATGTTTGTTGCGGTACTGCTGGGAACGGTTATTGCTAAGGGCATTTCAAAGCCGGTTAATGATATTGTGAATGCAGCCAATGAAATTGTTAAAGGAAATCTGGGAGTAGAAGTGGAAGTAGGAACCAACGACGAAATAGGGGAACTGGCTAAGATGTTTGGTGTTATGACAAACAATCTTCAGGCAATCATTAGTGACCTGGGGTATTGTCTTGGTGAGATGGCAAATGGAAACTTTGATATTAAAACAAAAGCAGGAGATAAATACATAGGTGAATATGAAGCACTACTTCTTTCTTTAAGAGGAATCAACGGAAAACTCAGCCGTGCTTTAGGTGAGATTAACGAGGCAACCGTTCAGGTATCCGAAGCTTCTTCCCAAATGGCAGATGGTTCTACCACTTTGGCAGAAGGTGCAACGGAACAGGCAAGCTCCGTAGAAGAATTACTGGCAACCGTAGAAGTAATCACCAATGAAACCGAAACCAATGCAGAATCTTCGGAGCAGACAGCAAATCTCATGAAGGGCATTGGAATGGATGCAGCAGAAAGCAACCAGCAGATGAAAGATCTGATACAGGCAATGGAACGAATCAGCGAAAGTTCCAAGGGAATTGGAGCCATTATTAATACCATCGAAGAAATTGCATCCCAGACGAATTTACTGTCCTTAAATGCAGCCATTGAAGCAGCTAGGGCAGGAGAAGCCGGAAAAGGTTTTGCTGTTGTTGCAAATGAAATTCGAAGCCTGGCAGAGCAAAGTGCTATGGCAGTAAATAATACAAGAGAATTAATAGAAACCGCCTTAACCGAAGTGGCAAATGGAAGCTCTATGACAAACAAAACGGCAGAAGCCCTGGAAAGCGTAGCAGAAAAAATCGGCGGAGCCGTAGAACTTGCAGAAACTTCCAAAGAATCCTCTGTTATGCAGGCAGGAAAGATGAAAGAAATTAATCAGGTACTGGAACAGATTTCTTCTGTTATACAAAGTAATTCAGCTACGGCGGAAGAAAGTTCGGCAACCAGCGAAGAACTTTCGGCACAAGCCTATACCTTAGCCGATTTGGTTGGACAGTTTAAATTAAAAAAAGAATAAAAAAGGAATCTAAGATAAAAAATAAATAGTGAAGAATAGATCCGGTAAAACTTCAGTGAAAACTCCTGATTTTTTACCGGATTTTTTTTGTTTAAAAAAATAAAAAAAATACTTGCAATTGTTGTAAGACTAGTGTATACTGACTAATGTTGTGACATGATAGCTGTGAAGCGTGAGGTTGCTGCCGGTAACGGCGGGTTTTCCGTGGAGCGAATGTCAAGAAGTCAATTTTAAATTGGCTTATGGAAACTGACGACAAGTCACTGTACAAACGGATATTTTCTGCAGCCATATTTATATGGCGTAGATACGTGAGTATTTTTATGGGATTTTTCCTGTGATACGCACGGAGGAGTGTACAGTCACCGCTTGTCGTACTGGAATTAAGTGCGAAAAGGAGGCGGCTTTTTTTATGGCAAGTCAAGTAATGAGAATCACATTAAAGGCATATGACCATCAGTTAATTGATGCATCTGCAGGAAAGATTATTGAAACAGTAAAGAAAACAGGATCAAAGGTGAGCGGACCGGTACCTCTTCCAACGAAGAAGGAGATTGTTACAATCTTAAGAGCGGTTCATAAGTACAAAGATTCTAGAGAGCAGTTCGAGCAGAGAACACACAAGAGACTGATCGACATTATGACACCATCACAGAAAACGGTGGATGCATTATCAAGATTGGAAATGCCTGCAGGCGTAAGCATTGACATCAAGATGAAAGAGAAATAAGAAATTCAAAGAAATGAGAAAATCCTTAGGGTTTATATATAAAAAGAGTCCAAGCAACGAAGAACGTAAACCGGGAAACCGGAATTGCGATTGAGATACCAAGCACTCGGGTGTATAGCCGTCTAGGATGAGCCGTAAGAACAACATAGGCAAACCCTGTGAAGAGATCATGGCTCCGCTGTAGATTAAATAGGAGGTGCGATATGCAAAAAGCTATTTTAGCAACTAAAGTCGGAATGACTCAAATCTTCAACGAAACCGGAATATTAACGCCGGTAACTGTATTACAAGCTGGACCATGCGTAGTAACACAGATTAAGACAACAGAAAACGATGGATACAAGGCAGTACAGGTTGGTTTTGGTGACATTAGAGAAAAATTAGTCAACAAACCGAAAAGGGGACACTTTGCAAAAGCAGGTGTTGCGAATAAGAGATATCTTAAAGAATTTAAGTTTGACAATGCTGAGGAATATACGGTTGGACAGGAAATTAAAGCCGATATCTTTGCAGAAGGCGATAAAGTAGATGCTACTGCAAAGTCAAAAGGTAAAGGTTTCCAGGGCGCAATTAAACGTCATAACCAATCCAGAGGACCAATGACTCACGGTTCTAAGTTCCATAGACATGCAGGCTCAAATGGTTCTGCATCGGATCCAAGTAAAGTATTCAAAGGTAAAAAAATGGCAGGTCATATGGGTGCTGTGAAGATTACAACACAGAATCTTGAAATCGTCAGAATCGATGCCGAAAACAATTTAATCTTAGTAAAAGGTGCAATACCCGGACCTAAGAAAGCAACTGTAATGTTAAAAGAATCAGTAAAGGCAAACTAAGCTTTAAGGAAGGAGGACTACACAGATGGCAAACGTATCTGTTTATAATATGGAAGGCAAAGAAGTTGGTTCGTTGGAACTTAACGATACCATATTTGCTGCTCCGATAAATGAACATTTGGTTCACATGGCAGTTGTATCACAACTTGCTAATAAACGTCAGGGAACACAAAGCTCTAAGACACGGGCAGAAGTTCGTGGCGGCGGAAGAAAACCTTGGAGACAAAAAGGAACCGGACATGCAAGACAGGGATCTACAAGAGCGCCTCAGTGGACAGGCGGTGGAGTTGTATTTGCTCCGAAGCCAAGAGATTATTCATTTAAAATGAATCGAAAAGAAAAAGCAGCGGCTATTCGTTCTGCTTTAACATCCAGAGTAATGGAAAACAAATTATTAGTTCTTGATGAACTTAAATTTGATGAAGTTAAAACCAAAAAAATGGTTTCAGTGCTTAATAACTTAAAGGTAAGAAAAGCTTTAGTTGTAGTTGCTGAGAAAGATGAAAATGTAATGCTTTCTGCAAGAAATATTCCCGCAGTAAGAGCCACATTTTCAAATACAATTAATGTATATGACATCTTAAAATATGATAATGTAGTTATCACAAAGGATGCTGTAGCTAAACTTGAGGAGGTGTTCGCATAATGGCAGATTTAAAATATTATGATGTAATCCTTGCTCCAATCGTTACCGAAAAGAGTATGAATGCTATGGGCGAGAAGAAGTATACTTTTTCTGTTCATACAGAGGCAACTAAAGTACAGATTAAAGACGCTGTTGAAAAAATGTTCCAGGGAACAAAGGTAAAGAGCGTTAACACAATGAATCTTGAAGGAAAAACACGTAGACGTGGAGCTACTTCAGGAAAAACATCCAGTAGAAAGAAAGCTATCGTTCAATTAACCGAAGATAGTGCTGATATCGAGATTTTTGAAGGACTATAAGTAAGAAAGGAGAATTATCATGGGAATTAAGAAGTTTAACCCTTATACACCTTCCAGAAGACATATGACCAGCTCTGATTTTTCCGAGATCACAACCGATACTCCAGAAAAATCATTACTTGTTTCTTCCAATAAGAGAAATGCCGGTCGTAATAATCAGGGAAAGATTACCGTTAGACATCGTGGCGGCGGAGCAAAAAGAAAATATAGAATTATTGATTTTAAAAGAAATGGCAAAGATGGTATTCCAGCAGTTGTTAAAACAGTGGAATATGATCCAAACAGAACGGCTAATATTGCATTGATTTGTTATGCAGATGGCGAAAAGACTTATATTCTTGCACCAAACGGATTAAAAGTCGGACAAAAGGTTATGAATGGACCAGAAGCAGAAGTTAGAGTTGGAAACTGTCTTCCATTAGAAAACGTTCCAGTTGGTACTATGGTACACAACGTGGAATTATATCCGGGAAGAGGCGGACAAATGGTTCGTTCTGCCGGAAATAGTGCACAGCTGATGGCAAAAGAAGGAAAATATGCAACACTTCGTCTTCCTTCCGGAGAAATGAGAATGGTACCTATTATTTGTAGAGCAACCATCGGTCAGGTAGGCAATGCAGATCATGAATTGATTAACATTGGTAAAGCCGGACGTAAACGTCATATGGGCTTCCGTCCAACCGTTCGTGGTTCTGTAATGAATCCAAACGACCATCCACATGGTGGTGGTGAAGGAAAATGTGGTATCGGACGTTCCGGTCCATGTACACCTTGGGGCAAACCTGCTCTTGGATTAAAGACAAGAAAGAAAAAGAAACAATCTAACAAAATGATAGTTAGAAGAAGAGATGGTAAAGCTTTATCTAAATAGAGCTTGGCGTTGAAATAAATAGGAGGTAGTCGCATGGCACGTTCATTAAAGAAGGGACCATTCGCTGATGCTAGTCTGCTTAGAAAAGTAGATACTATGAATGCAGCAGGCGATAAACAAGTAATTAAAACCTGGTCACGTCGTTCCACAATCTTCCCAACATTTGTTGGACACACATTTGCAGTGCATGATGGAAGAAGACATGTACCTGTATATGTAACAGAAGATATGGTAGGACACAAACTCGGCGAGTTCGTTGCAACAAGAACTTACAGAGGACACGGTAAAGACGAGAAAAAAGGACGTAAATAATACGTTACTTAAACCAGTATATATAATTTGAAAGGAGGCTTCATCCATGGCAAAGGGACATAGATCTCAAATAAAAAGAGAAAGAAACGAGAACAACAGAGAAACAAGACCAACAGCTAAGTTATCTTATGCTAGAGTTTCTGTTCAGAAAGCTTGTTTCGTATTAGATGCCATCAGAGGCAAGGATGTACAAACAGCACTTGGAATCTTAGCTTATAATCCAAGATATGCTTCATCTTTAATAGAAAAGTTGTTAAAATCAGCCGTTGCCAACGCTGAAAACAATAACGGAATGAACCCGGAAAATCTTTATGTTGCAGGTTGTTTTGCAAATAAAGGACCAACAATGAAGAGAATTAAACCAAGAGCACAAGGTAGAGCTTATAGAATTGAAAAAAGAATGAGCCATATTACAATCGTGCTTGATGAAAGATAAGAGAGTCTCGACACAGTCGAGCCATTGGAAGAATGCGAGCATTCTTCTTGGTAAAGAAAGGAGTTAATATGGGACAAAAAGTTAATCCTCATGGCCTGAGAGTTGGAGTTATCAATGATTGGGATTCCAGATGGTTTGCAGAAGCTGATTTTGCAGACAACTTAGTTGAAGATTACAATATCAGAAAGTTTTTGAAAGAAAAACTTTACAGTGCTGGTATTGCAAAAATCGAAATTGAAAGATCTGCAGATAGAGTAAAAGTTATCATTCACACAGCGAAACCTGGAGTAGTAATTGGTAAAGGTGGATCTGAAATTGAAAAATTAAAAGTTGAATTGACTAAATTTACAAAATGTAAAGTATTAGTTGATATTAAAGAAGTAAAGAGACCGGAGAACAATGCACAGTTAGTTGCAGAAAATATTGCACAGCAGCTTGAGAATCGTATTTCTTTCCGTAGAGCAATGAAATCTACTATGGCCAGAACAATGAAATCCGGAGCATTAGGAATTAAAACAGCAGTTGCAGGACGTCTCGGCGGTGCTGATATGGCTCGTACAGAGTTTTACAGCGAAGGTACGATTCCACTTCAGACATTACGTGCAGACATCGATTATGGATTTGCTGAAGCAAATACAACTTTTGGTAAAGTTGGTGTGAAAGCTTGGATTTATCATGGTGAAATTCTTCCAACAAAAGCACCGAAAGTATCAAAAAAGGAAGGGAGCGATAAATAATGTTAATGCCTAAAAGAGTAAAACACCGTAAACAATTCCGTGGCTCTATGAAGGGTACAGCTTCCAGAGGTAATACGATTTCAAACGGTGAATATGGTATTGTGGCTATGGAGCCAGCGTGGATTAAATCCAACCAAATTGAAGCAGCCCGTGTTGCTATGACTCGTTATATCAAACGTGGTGGTAAAGTTTGGATTAAGATTTTCCCGGATAAACCAGTAACCAATAAACCAGCTGAAACCCGTATGGGTTCCGGTAAAGGCTCACTTGAATATTGGGTAGCAGTAGTTAAGCCAGGACGCGTTATGTTCGAAATTTCAGGAGTACCTGAAGATCTTGCAAAAGAAGCATTACGTCTTGCAACACATAAATTACCGGTAAAATGTAAAGTGGTTTCTCGCGCAGACTTAGAAGGAGGTGCGGGCAGTGAAGAGTAAGACATTTGTAGAAGATATTAAGAATAAATCCGTTACTGAATTAAATGAGGATTTAGTAGCTGCTAAAAAGGAACTTTTTAATTTAAGATTCCAAAACGCAACAAATCAGTTAGAAAACACAGGAAGAATTAAAGAAGTTAGAAAAAACATCGCTAGAATTCAGACCGTTATTTCTTCAGTGAAGTAGACTTTATTTGAAATAATAACCGTTGTTATATCTCAATTGTTATATCTCAATTGATAGAAAGGAGAATTTGTTGTGGAAAGAAATTTAAGAAAAACACGTACTGGCAAGGTAGTAAGTGATAAAATGGATAAAACAATCGTTGTTGCAGTTGTTGACAATGTAAAGCATCCACTTTACAAAAAAATCGTTAAGAGAACCTATAAATTGAAAGCTCATGACGAAAACAACGAATGCAAAATCGGTGATAGAGTAAAAGTTATGGAAACAAGACCATTGTCTAAAGATAAAAGATGGAGACTTGTGGAAATTATTGAAAAAGCTAAGTAAGACCGAAGCGAGAAAGGAGAACTAAGCTATGATCCAACAGGAATCAAGACTCAGAGTTGCTGACAATACCGGCGCAAAAGAATTACTTTGCATTCGTGTACTGGGCGGTTCAACTAGGAGATATGCGACTATCGGAGATACCATCGTTGCTACGGTTAAAGATGCAACACCAGGTGGCGTTGTAAAAAAAGGCGATATTGTAAAAGCGGTAGTTGTTCGTACGGTAAAAGAAACCCGTCGTAAAGATGGTTCTTATATTAGATTTGATGAAAATGCAGCTGTTATCATTAAAGATGACAAGAATCCAAAAGGAACACGTATTTTTGGGCCGGTTGCAAGAGAATTAAGAGAAAAACAATTCATGAAAATCGTTTCATTAGCACCAGAAGTATTATAAGGAGGTGTCGATAGTGGCAACTAGTAAAATTAAAAAAGGCGATACGGTAAAAGTTATCACCGGTAAAGATAAAGGAAAAGAAGGCAAGGTAGTAGCGGTTAACGACAGTAAAGTTACGGTTGAAGGCGTAAACACCGTTACAAAGCATGCAAAACCAAGCCAGACAAATCCAAATGGTGGAATTGTTCACCAGGAAGCAGCAATTGATATTTCAAACGTTATGTATGTAAATAAAGGCAAAGCAACCAGAGTTGGATTTAAGATGGACGGAGATAAAAAAGTTCGTGTAGCTAAATCAACCGGCGATGTCATTGACTAATTCAAGAGAGGAGGACAATTACGTTGGCTCGATTAAAAGAAACTTATTTGAATGAAATCGTTGATGGTATGACAAAGAAGTTCGGATATAAGAACGTTATGCAAGTACCTAAACTTGAAAAAATCGTTATAAATATGGGCGTTGGTGAAGCAAAAGACAACGCAAAAGTATTAGAATCTGCAGTGAAGGATCTTGAAACAATTTCCGGACAGAAAGCAGTTCTTACAAAGGCCAAAAAGTCAGTAGCTAACTTCAAAATAAGAGAAGGTATGGCTATTGGATGTAAAGTAACCTTGAGAGGCGAAAAGATGTATGAATTCGCGGATCGTTTAATAAACTTATCACTACCTCGTGTACGTGACTTTAGAGGTGTAAATGCAAATGCATTTGACGGAAGAGGTAACTACGCAATGGGTATCAAAGAACAGTTGATTTTCCCTGAAATCGAATATGATAAGATTGACAAAGTGAGAGGTATGGATATCATTTTTGTTACCACGGCTAAAACAGATGAAGAAGCTCGTGAATTACTAACAGAATTTGGCATGCCATTCCAAAAATAATTAGGAGGTAAATTTTTCATGGCTAAGACTTCAATGAAAGTTAAACAACAACGCCCTGCAAAATTCTCATCAAGAGAATATAATCGTTGTAGAATTTGTGGCCGTCCACATGCTTACTTAAGAAAATACGGAATTTGCAGAATTTGCTTCCGTGAATTAGCATACAAAGGCCAGATTCCTGGTGTTAAAAAAGCAAGTTGGTAGAAGGAGGAATAACGAAATGACAATGAGCGATCCAATTGCAGATATGCTTACAAGAGTTCGTAATGCGAATACTGCAAAACATGATACAGTTGATGTACCTGCTTCGAAGATGAAAGTCGCTATTGCTGAAATTCTTTTAAAAGAAGGATATATTAAAGGTTTCACAGTAGAAGAAGTCGGCGGATTCAATTCCATTCATATTACATTAAAATATGGTGCAGATAAGAGTGTTAAGATCATTTCAGGTCTTAAGAGAATCTCTAAGCCAGGTCTTAGAGTATATGCAAATGCTGAGCAGCTTCCAAAGGTGCTTGGTGGTTTAGGAACTGCTATTATTTCCACAAATCAGGGAGTTATTACTGATAAAGAAGCTAGAAAGCTGAATGTTGGTGGAGAAGTATTAGCGTTTATCTGGTAATATCGTCTCGCAGTGCGAGCTATGGTAACTATATAAGCGTAAAGGAAGAGATTCCTTTCACTATAAAGAATTAGGAGGTACGGGCATGTCACGTATAGGAAGAATGCCAATCGCGATACCGGCAGGTGTAACTGTCGATCTTGCAGAAAATAATAAAGTGACTGTAAAAGGTCCAAAGGGAACATTGGAAAGAGTATTACCTTCCGAAATGAATATTGCAATGGAAGGAGCCGAAATCATTGTTTCCAGACCAAGTGATTTAAAGAAAATGAAATCATTACATGGTTTGACAAGAACATTACTTAACAATATGATTATCGGTGTAACAGACGGATATGAAAAAGTTCTTTTAATCAACGGTGTTGGTTACAGAGCAGCAAAACAAGGTAAGACATTAACCTTATCTTTAGGCTATTCACATCCAGTTGTTATGGAAGACCCAGATGGTCTTGAAGCTGTACTGGAAGGTCAGAACAAGATTACGATTAAGGGTATCGATAAAGAGAAAGTTGGCCAATACGCTGCTGAAATCAGAGAGAAGAGAAGACCGGAACCTTACAAAGGAAAAGGTATTAAATATGCTGATGAAGTTATTAGACGTAAAGTTGGAAAGACCGGTAAGAAATAATTAAAGGAGTGAAAAACGATGGTTAAAAAAGAATCAAGAACAAAAGTTCGCGCAAAAAAACACCTAAGAATTCGTAATCGTTTTGCAGGTACTGCAGCAAGACCGCGTTTAGCAGTGTTTAGAAGTAATAATCATATGTACGCTCAGATTATTGACGACGCAGTTGGAAATACCTTAGTTTCAGCTTCTACTCTTCAAAAAGACGTGAAAGCAGAATTAGAAAAAACCAATAATGTGGAAGCGGCTGCCAAATTAGGCGAAGTAATTGCTAAAAAAGCATTAGAAAAAGGTATTACAGAAGTTGTCTTTGATAGAGGCGGATTTATATATCAGGGTAAAGTTAAAGCTTTAGCAGATGCAGCAAGAGAAGCTGGCCTGCAATTCTAGGTAAGGAGGAAAATTCATACATGAAACGTGAAATCATTGATGCTAGTCAAATGGAATTAGAAGATAAAGTAGTATCAATCAAACGTGTTACTAAAGTAGTAAAAGGTGGTCGTAACTTTAGATTTACTGCATTGGTCGTTGTTGGTGACAAGAACGGACACGTTGGTGCTGGTTTAGGTAAGGCTGCTGAAATTCCGGAAGCAATTCGCAAAGGAAAAGAAGATGCAATCAAGAAATTAATTTCCTTGCCTTTAGATGAAAATGGTAGTATATCACATGACTTTATTGGAAAATTCGGAAGTGCGTCTGTAATGTTAAAACGTGCACCGGAAGGTACAGGAGTTATAGCAGGAGGTCCTGCTCGTAATGTACTGGAGTTGGCAGGAATAAAAAATATTCGTACAAAGTCTTTAGGTTCAAATAATAAGCAAAATGTAGTATTAGCTACAATCGCTGGTTTAAATCAGATTAGAACTCCGGAAGAAGTTGCAAAACTTCGTGGAATCTCTGTTGAAGAACTTTTAGGATAATCACAAAACGAAGAAGATTTTAATCTTTTTCGCCACTAAATCAGGAGGTGTAGATACGTGGCTGGTAAATTAAAAATTACATTAGTTAAGTCTACAATTGGTGCGATTCCTAAGCATAGAGCAACGGTTGAAGCATTGGGCTTAAAAAAATTAAACAACACAGTTGAAATGCCGGACAATGAAGCTGTAAGAGGCATGATTTGGCATGTAAGACATTTATTAAAAGTAGAAGAAATCTAATTGTGGATTTTGAAATATTATAAGGAGGTGCGCAGGATGAACTTATCAGAATTAAGACCTGCTGATGGCTCGAAGCATAACGACAATTTCAGAAAAGGCCGTGGACATGCTTCAGGAAATGGTAAGACTGCCGGTAAAGGCCATAAGGGACAGAAAGCCCGTTCAGGAGCTCCAAGACCAGGCTTTGAAGGCGGTCAGATGCCATTATACAGAAGATTACCAAAGAGAGGCTTTACATGTAGAAACTCTAAAGAAATTGTTGGAATCAATGTAGATGAGCTTAATAGATTTGAAGATGGTACAGAAGTAACCGTTGCTACATTAATGGAAATCGGTATCGTTAAAAATCCAAGAGATGGTGTTAAAATTCTTGGAAATGGAGAATTAACTAAGAAGCTTAATGTTAAAGTCGATGCTTATAGTGCAGGTGCGGTAACGAAAATTGAAGCTCTTGGTGGAAAAGCCGAGGTGATCTAGGAAATGTTTAAAACACTCCGAAATGCTCTCAAAATTAAAGATATTAGACAAAAACTAATATACACTTTTATAGCATTGGTTATAGTAAGGCTGGGATGCCAGCTTCCTATACCGGGTGTAAATAGAGAATACTTTGCGAATTGGTTTCAACAGCAAACGGCTCTTAACTTTTTCGATGCAATGACAGGTGGATCCTTTACAACAATGTCCATTTTTGCGTTGAATATTACACCTTATATTACATCTTCTATCATTATGCAGTTGCTGACCATTGCCATTCCTAAATTAGAGGAAATGCAAAAAGATGGAGAAGATGGAAGAAAGAAAATTGCGGAATACACCCGTTATGTAACCGTAGGTTTGGCTTTAATTGAAAGTATTGCTATGGCAGTTGGCTTTGGTAATCAGGGCTTATTGGAAGGTGGAATCACTTTCACTAATGTAGCAGTTATTGTTGTTTCTTTAACAGCTGGTTCTGCATTCTTAATGTGGATGGGCGAACAGATTACGCAAAAAGGGGTTGGAAATGGTATTTCCATTATCCTTTTAATCAATATTGTATCCAGAATTCCTACCGACTTAATGTCCCTTTATAATAAGTTTATTGCAAGTGCAACGGTTGTAAATGCAATTATTGCTGCAGTTGTTATCCTTGCAGTAATCCTTGGAATGGTAATATTCATTATTGTTCTTCAGGATGGGGAGAGAAGAATTCCGGTTCAGTACGCAAAAAAAATGCAGGGAAGAAAAATGGTAGGAGGACAATCCTCTCATATTCCATTAAAAGTAAATACCGCAGGAGTTATTCCTGTAATTTTTGCCAGTTCCCTGATGTCATTTCCTATTGTTATTGCTCAATTCATGGGTATTTCTCCGGCTTCGGGCGCTGGAACATCCATTGCTCAAAAGATTTTAAAAGTTTTAAACCAAAGCTCTTGGTGTAACTTTACAAGTCTTGCAGAATTTAAGTATACATTAGGATTGTTGGTATATATTGTACTAGTAGTATTCTTTGCATATTTTTATACTTCGATTACCTTCAATCCAATTGAAGTATCGAATAATATGAAGAAACAAGGTGGATTTATTCCGGGTATTCGTCCGGGTAAACCAACCACAGATTACTTGACAAAAGTACTCAACAATATTATCTTTATTGGTGCAATTGGTTTAACTTTAGTAGCGGTTATTCCGATTTTCTTTTCAGGAGCATTTGATGCAAGCGTTTCATTTAGTGGAACGTCATTGATCATTATTGTTGGTGTTGTTCTTGAAACAATGAAACAGATTGAATCAATGATGCTTGTTCGTCACTATAAAGGATTCTTAAACGACTAGAAATCATACATTTTGGGGCGGTAAACATTGGTTTATCGTCCCTATAACATATTTGTGGAAGATAGGAGTTAATTATGAAAATTGTTATGTTGGGTGCACCGGGTGCCGGGAAAGGCACACAAGCAAAAAAAATTGCGGAAAAGTATAGTATTCCACATATTTCAACCGGTGATATTTTTAGAGCAAATATAAAAAATGCAACAGAACTTGGGAAAAAGGCAAAAACATATATGGATCAGGGACTGCTTGTTCCGGATGAGTTAGTAGTAGACTTAGTAGTAGACCGTATTGGCCAGAAAGATGCAGAGAATGGCTATGTTCTGGATGGTTTTCCAAGAACAATACCTCAGGCAGAAGCCTTAGATAAAGCCCTTCAGGCGATTCATGAAAAAATGGACTATGCGATAAATGTAGAGGTACCGGATCAAATAATTGTAAATAGAATGGCTGGTCGCAGAGCTTGCACAAGTTGTGGTGGAACGTATCATATTTCTTATAATCCACCCAAAAAAGAAGGTATCTGTGATACTTGCGATGGAAATTTAGTATTACGCGAGGATGATAAACCGGAGACCGTTAAGAAGCGTTTGGATGTTTACCATGAACAAACCCAACCATTGATTGAGTATTATACCAATCAGAAGTTACTCGTTGAAGTGGATGGAACACAAGAAATGGCCGATGTTTTTGAAGCCATTAAGAGAATATTAGGGTGAATAATATGTCTGTGACAATAAAATCTAACAAAGAAATAGAATTAATGCGTGAAGCAGGAAAAATCCTTTGCGCCGTTCATGATGAACTGGAAAAAGAGTTGAAACCGGGGATGTCTACCTTAGACATTGATCGTTTAGGTGAGAAAATCATTCGAAGCTATGATTGCATTCCTTCTTTCTTAGACTATAACGGGTATCCGGCATCAATTTGTGTGTCCGTAAATGATGAAGTTGTGCATGGAATTCCATGTAAAGAACGTATTATTAAAGAAGGCGATATTGTAAGCCTGGATGCAGGCGTTATTTACAAGGGATATCATTCTGATGCAGCTAGAACCCACGGTGTGGGAGAGGTAAGCAGCGAGGCGAAACGTCTTATGGATGTAACCCGGGAGAGTTTCTATGAAGGAATTAAATACGCCAAAGCAGGAAATCATTTATTTGATATTTCAAAAGCAATTCAAAAATACGTGGAAGAAAACGGTTTTTCTATTGTTCGCGATTTGGTAGGTCATGGAATTGGAAAAGACCTTCATGAGGAACCACAGATTCCAAACTTTAAGCCTATGGGCAGAGGAATCAAGCTTGTACCGGGAATGACCCTGGCAATAGAACCAATGGTAAATGCCGGAGCTTATGATGTATGGTGGTTAGAAGATGACTGGACCGTTGTAACTCAGGATGGCTCCCTTTCTTCACATTATGAAAATACCATTTTAATTACAGAAGATGAGCCGGAACTTTTATCCCTGCCAAAAAGTAAATAAATGAAAAAATAGAAACAATTCGTCGGAAATTTATGTAGGA
>JAVXEO010000023.1:0-30484 GCA_036658435.1 Acetivibrio sp. | reverse complement strand
GATTCCTATGCTCCTTCAGGGACTGGGCTGCATTATAAATATTGTTCTTGATCCTATCCTTATCTTTGGATTATTTGGCTTTCCTGCAATGGGAGTAAATGGTGCTGCTCTCGCCACCGTAATTGGACAAATTGCATCTTTTCTGCTGGCCTTTCTTGCTTTAGTAAAGGGAAAAAGCGGTCTTAAAATACAAAAATTCAATTCCTCTTTGTCCGGAAAAGATACCATCCTTCAAATTTACAAAGTTGCCATTCCCTCCACTTTGGTTATGTCACTGCCCTCCGTTTTAGTTGCAGGATTAAATGCGCTTCTAACACAAATTTCCGTAACGGCAGTCTCTGTGTTTGGCATTTATTACAAGCTTCAAACCTTTGTATATATGCCTACAAATGGACTTATTCAAGGTTTTCGCCCTATTATGGGCTATAATTATGGGGCCGGTCATATAAAAAGAGAGAAGGAAGCCATTGGCATTTCTTTTTGTATTGTCAGCACAATTATGGCAATTGGAACCCTTCTCTTTTTTATCTTTCCCGCTTCCATTATGAGTTTTTTTAATGCAACCCCGGAGATGAAAGAAATTGGTATTCCTCTCCTTCGCATTATTAGTATCGGTTTTCTTCCCTCGGGTATCAGTATTATCCTTTGCTCTATTTATGAGTCTATGGGAAATGGAAAGACGAGCCTTTTAATTACTTTACTACGCCAGATTATTATTATTCTGCCTCTCTCCTTTGCATTTTCCCGCTTTATGGGATTATATGGAATATGGGTTTCCTTTCCCATTGCAGAAGTTATCACCGCCGTTGTCAGTCTTATTTTACTGAAAAAAATATTCAAAGAAAACTTAAAGCACCAATAAGGTTATAGTAAGGGAGCGAACAGTTTCAAAAGTGGTCCCAATAACTTCATGGACACTTTTTTCCCTTTCATCCATTTCTCATCTATGTATTGACTTACCGCAAACACTTCCTGCATGTCCTTTTTCAGTGCTTGGCATGCAGAGGACCGGTAAAGCCATACCCCACACTCAAAATGATGGTAAAGGCTTCTATAATCCAAGTTTATAGTTCCAACGGTGGCCACCTCATCATCACTTAAAAAGCATTTTGCATGAATAAATCCCGGGGTATACTGGTATATTTTCACCCCGGAATGAGTTAATTGGGAATAGTAGGACTGGGTCATCCAGTAAACCATTTTCTTATCCGGAATCCCCGGTGTAACAATACGAACATCGACTCCTCTTTTGGCAGCAAGGGTAATGGCTGAAATCATTTCATTATCTACGATTAAATAAGGGGTATATATGTATACATACCTTTTTGCAGCGTTAATAATATTTATATATACATTTTCGCCAACCACCTCTCGATCCAGTGGCGTGTCTCCATAAGGCTGTACATAACCATCTTCAAACAAATTCTTTGGAAATTTGTATTGGTACTTTTCCATATTTTCATCTGTAAACTGGCATGTATTCCACATTTCCAGAAACATAACGGTAAAACTCCAAACAGCGTCTCCTTCCAGACGAATTCCGGTATCTTTCCAATGTCCAAATCGATGGGTACCATTAATGTATTCATCGGATAGGTTAATTCCACCTGTATAAGCTGCTTTTCCATCAATTACTGCAATCTTTCGATGGTCTCGGTTGTTTAGAATTAAATCCATAAATGGTACCAGTTTGTTAAAGGCGCGACTCTTAATTCCTTCTTTTTCCAGCCTTTGGTAATACTTATTAGGCAAAACAAAAGAGCAGCCCATATCATCATAAAGAAAGCGGACTTCCACTCCCTGTTTTACTTTTTCTCTTAAAATTTCATGAATTTCATTCCACATGGTTCCTTCCTGCACAATGAAAAACTCCATAAAAATAAACTTTTCTGCATGGCGAAGGTCTTCTTTTAAGGCTTCCCAGTACTCTTCTCCCACTTTAAAGTAATCTGTTTTTGTATTTTTAAATATAGGAGCCTTTGCAAACTCATAAAGATACCGGCTCTGGTTTGCAATACATAAATCCTGATTCTCTAATTCTTCAGAAATTCTTTTCTCCTGCTTTTTAATATCCTTTGTAACACGTTCTATTCCTTCCAGGTTCTCACGAAATCGTTTTGGAATATACACGCGTCCAAATAAAAGATAAAGCAGTCCGCCCAAAAATGGAAATAATAAGATCGGTACAATCCAGGCTATTTTTATTGTAGGATTGATGGGTTGGCAAATTAGGTAAAATACAACAACAATACTCAAAATGGTTAATCCAATGGAAATATAAATGGTATACTGGCTTACTTTTACCAGCTCAAATATAAAAAATCCAATTTGCAATAAAACTAACACTGCGGTAATTACCATTCGATTAAAAATTTTACCTGCTATTTTTTTCATATACCTTTAACAACCGTGCCTTTCTTGAAGATGTGTTTGATATTCAGTGCCTCATCCACTAAAATAAAATCCGCATATTTTCCCGGTGTTATGCTTCCATAACGGTCAAATACTCCTATCACTTTAGCAGGATTCTCTGTAACACATTTTACCGCATTTTCAAGTGGAATTCCAGCCTTTTGCACGGCAAATTTCATGCAGTTAAATAAATTGGTTGCGGATCCGGCAATGGTTCCATCTACTACCAGAGTTGCCCTGTTTCCTTCTACCTTTACTGCCTGTCCTCCCAGTGCATATTCTCCATCTTCCATTCCCGTTGCCATCATGCTGTCACTGATGAAAACAACCCTGTCTTTTCCGAAAATGCGGAAGGTATTTCGTATAACCGCCGGATGGATGTGTACCCCATCGCAGATCAATTCTACCATACAGCTGCTGTCGGATGCGGCTCCGATTACTCCCGGTTCTCTGTGGGTATAGGCAGGCATTGCATTATATAAATGGGTTACGTGCTTTGCTCCTCTGTGAAAGGCTTCTAATGCCGTTTTATAGTCTGCATTGGTATGGGCAACGGAGATTACAACTTCTTCCTTCAAAGCGTCTATAAATTCCATGGCGCCCTCTTCTTCCGGAGCAATATCCACCAGTTTAAATAAACCGCCGGAAGCCTCCTGCAATCTGCGAAACATAGCAATGTCCGGTTTATGAATAAAAGTAGGATTCTGTGCTCCCTTTTTTTTCGTATTAATAAAAGGGCCCTCCATATTAATACCCAGCAGTTCCGCACCGGTTTCACCGGAATACTCTTTTGCTGCTTTACTAATCTTCATCAATTCTTCTTCCGACAAGGTCATAGTTGCCGGTGCTATGCTTGTAATTCCATTCGCCAGCTCATACTCTGCCATGGTCTGAATTGCCTCTATATTTCCATCACAAAAATCTTTTCCCATACATCCATGAAAATGAATGTCAATCAGTCCCGGCAAGGCAAGCATTCCTTTTCCATCGATTACCTCTCCCTGTGCTTCTTCTGTAAATTTGTCTTCCTGAATGTAAATTTCCTTTTCTGTAAAGCTTCCATTTTCATCATAAACCTTTGCATTTTTAATAATCATTATCATTTCCTCCTTATTTTTGCCTGCCTATGCAAGAGCCATTATCATAACCAATTATCATAAGAATACCACAATTAACAAAAAAACGAAATTCAAATTTTTGTTTTTTTTTGCACAAAGGTTGTCATTTTTCTCAGCGGAGCGTTTTTATGTAATAGGAGCACTTTCCTATTACATAAAAAAGGAAGCATCCCGGAGGCGCTTCCTTTTGTCTTACTCTATAAAAAATTCTGCTTCTTTTCTTGTCTTACATTTTTGATAAAAAGATTTTTCTGCGGTTGCAAGTAACAGCCCATTTAATTTACGTGCATGGGTTGGGCAGACTTTGATACAGCGCATACAAGATATACAAAGCTCCTTATTTGTCTTACCCGGATCCTCCACCGAAATTGCATTGACCGGACAGTTTTGTGCGCAAATACCACATTTTGTGCAGTTTCTCTTACTATCTGGCTTTAATGGCACTCCATGATATTCTTTGTATGGAAAATTACCTTTTAATAAAAGTGGTGCCGTATCTGAAATATCCTGAATATCCTGAAGCTTTATCCATACATCATTTGAGAAATCCAGAATTTTTTCCTTATCCTCTTGATCCGGACGACCGGCTGCTACCGAGTGCATAATGGAATGTTCCGTTATAATGGCTGCTGCCGCCATGGTAATAAATCCATTTTTCTCCACTAAATCTTTAAGTTCCACCAAAGCATCCTCATAGTCTCGGTTTCCATAAGCTGCAATCAAGATTGCCGGTGTCTTATGTCCCTGAATATCTTGAAGTCGTTCCATTGCAATCTCCGGAACTCTTCCGCCATAAACCGGTATTCCAAAAATAACCAAATCATCTTTATGGAACTTACGGTTTTCCTCTTTCGCAGAAGACATGGTAATGTTTACTTCCTCTACAGAAAGAGGAAATTGTGAAGCAACCAGGGACGCTACTTTCTGGGTTGATTCTGTGGGGCTAAAAAAAATCGAAGTTGTTTTTCTTATATTCATTATTTTCTCCTATCTATGTATTTTGATTTATTTAAAAAGAGCTTCAAACCATTCATCTAATACGGTTCAAAGCTCTCTTATATGACAGGGGTGGAAGGAATCGAACCCTCCTCTGTGGTTTTGGAGACCATCATTCTACCGATGAACTACACCCCTATATTCGATTTGCAGTAAACACTGCTCAACTATTATATCCCGAAATCGAATACTTGTCAAGAGCCTTCTACCGAAGTTTTAAAATATTTTTACAATGCCAGATCTCTTTTGTCAAATATGTACACACCTGCTCCATAGAATAACATCCCTGCTATATAGAGAGTAATCACTGCCAAAACAGCGTCCTTCTCTCCTGCCATCAGTCCTTTTGTGTTAAATAAGGTTAACGGCGTCAAATATTTTAATTTTTCAAACTTATCTCCCACCTGGGAAATCATCTGTATCAAGATAAAGGCGATCATACATCCTGAACTCACTCCATAGGAAATGCGCGCTTCTTTCCACACACAGGAAGAAAAAAAACAAATTCCCGATAGAAAGAACAGCAATCCATATAATCCAATGTTCACGGTTATAAATTTAGAGATTTCAAGTTCTCCGGGAAACATACTTTCTCCCGTTAAAATACATAGTATGCAAACATACCCAGACAACAAAAACAGATGCAGGATCAAAACGACCGCCTGTGTTATTGCAATTTTACTTCTTTTGTTTGGTGTTGCCAGCAAATATGCCATGGAACCCCGGTCTATGTAACGTGACATCAGCTTATTTGACAATATAATAATGTAAACCACCGGAAACGCAATGAGCAAAAATCCATATAAGTAATTGGATATAAATTCCAGTAAAGTAGTGCCTGCTTCCATCATTCCAAATGCAGCAAAAAGCTGAGGCATGCTTGCCGCCATTTCTTCAAGACTTTCTCCTAGTTTCGGGTCAAACATTGAGATAATCATCCAGGCATACATCGTTAAAACGGCCATAAACAAAAGAAGTATCTTGTAATTGGATTTCCATTCTTTTTTAAATAAGGTACGATTCATGGGTTACTCTCCTCCGTAAAAGTGCATAAATAATTCTTCCAGGGTTTCCGTGCGAATTTCCAGATCTTCAATTCGGTACTGGCTTAAATGTTTTATAAATCCATCCATATTTTTTAAAACATCCACCGTTACTTCCTTTCCGTTTTGTAAAGCACCCATACGGGAAGCTGTAAATATTTGAGCTTCTTCCTGGGTTTTAAAATGGACTACCATCTTTTTATTTTTATTTTGTTTCAGCTTTTCCATGTCTTCCACTGCAGCAATCCGGCCCTTTCTTATAATGGCTGCACGGTCGCATGTTTTCTCAATTTCTTCAAAGATGTGAGAAGACATCAGTATGGTTTTTCCTTTTTCTTTCTCAGAGAGAAGTAGTTCAATGAATTTATTTTGCATGAGAGGATCCAGACCACTGGTTGGTTCATCCAGTATAAGAATTTCTGCATCCTGCATAAAGGCACAAACAATTCCTACTTTCTGTTTCATACCTTTTGACATTTTCTTTATCTTTCCACTGGCATCTAATTCAAACGTGTCCATAAGTTCTTTTGCTTTTTCGAAATTCTTGATTCCCTTCATCTTTGCTATAAAATGTATAAATTCATTTCCATTCATTTCCTCCATAAAAGCCATCTCCCCGGGAAGGTAACCCAGATTTTTTTGAATTTCACTTGCCTGTTTAAAGCAGTCCATTCCTCCAATTTGCAGATTTCCCTTATCCGGTTTTACGAATCCCATGAGCTGTCTTATAGTCGTCGTTTTTCCTGCTCCATTTGGACCGAGAAATCCGAGAATTTCTCCCTTTTCTACAGAAAAACTAACATCAAAAACGCCCTTATTCTTTCCATAATCTTTTGTGATTCCTTGAATTTCTATGACTTTCATATGGATTCCCCTCTATGTGCTTAGGACACATTCTTCGTGTGAATAATCATTATGTTTTTTGTTCCTCTTCTATCATAAACCCATGAAAGGCAGATTGCAAATAAAATCATTGCACAATTGTTTCTTTTGTATTATAATAATAACAATCTGTCATGGTTTTTTCTTTTTGAAAGGAGAAGCTTATGAAGCAAAAATTTTTAACAAGACACTTCTTTTGTCTCTTTATTTCCATTATTCTTACCATTACCGGTATCCGGCAAGTCTCTTATGCCTCCAGCTCACTTTCCTTTGTCGTTCTTTCGGAATATGAAAAAACATTGTCTATTCGTGATGAATTTTATCTAATCGCTTTTACGTCCACCGGAAAGAAAGCAAGCTTTAAAAGCAGTGATTCTAAAATTGCTTCTGTCAATACCTACGGAAAAGTACTGGCTAAAAAAGGAGGCACCGTTAAAATCACAGCAAAAATCAAAGATGCGGAAGCCTCTTGTACCATAACCGTAGTAAAAACACAGATTACATTAAGTGATACTTTCATTGAGCTTGAGCATAATGAAACTTTTTTATTAAAAGCAGTCACCTCAAGCGGTTCTCCGGTTCAATGGAAAACCAGTAAAAAAAGCGTAGCTTCTATAGAAGAAAATGGGTGTATTACCGGTGGAACGCCCGGTGAAGCATTGATTACCGTTCGTGCAGATGGTTCCTATACAACCTGCCGGGTAAAAATAAAAGAGCCCAAAATTCACCTTAATAAATCTTCCCTCTCTTTATACCGTAATGAAGCTTTTCAGCTGAAGGCAGACGTTTCTTCCGGTCTCTCCCCCACATGGAAAAGCAGTCGAAGCAGTGTTGCTCTTGTGGATAGCGATGGCTATGTCACTGCACTAAAACACGGAACCGCGCTTATTACGGCAAAAGTAGACGGAGTCATTAAAATCTGTGAACTCACCGTTTCTGCGCCGGAAATTCACCTAAATGAGTCTCATCTTACCCTTAAAAAGGGAGATACCTTTTCTCTCATAGCAACTCTTTCTTCCCCGAATCCACCTTCTTTTCGAACCAGCAATTCCGGTGTTGCCACTGTGGATTCTGATGGAAAAATTACCGCTTTGCAAAAGGGCACCGCCTATATTACCGTATCAGAAGACGGAACCCGCATAAAATGTAAGGTGCAAGTAGCAAAGTAAGAAACATATCATCTAAAACTATGACAGATTCTTTTTTAAAAAGACTGCAAATCAGATTTTCTGTTGGCAGTCTCTTCGTTTATATTTTCGTTTATATCTTTATATTTTTGTTTATATCTTTATATTTTTCTTTTATAACTTTATATTTTTCTTTTCTAATCTTTTGTTTACAAGGCCCCTTAGTAAGGTATAAAGAATGGAAAACATGGGAATAAAAATCAGCATTCCCAGCACTCCCATTGTGCTTGCTCCAAGAGTAACCGCCATAAGAACCCACATAGAGGGCAATCCCACTGAATTTCCAACTACCTTTGGATAAATTAAGTTGCCTTCTAACTGTTGGATTACTAAAAACAATATAAGAAACCATAGTGCCTGCATAGGATTTACCACTATAATCAGAAACATTCCCACTGCACAGCCAACAAAAGAACCAAAAATAGGAATGAGGGCCATAAATGCTATCAATACACTAATAATCATAGCATAAGGGAAGCGGAAAATTGTCATGGATACGAAAAATAGCAGGCCCAATATGACAGCTTCCAAACACTGTCCTGTCAAAAAATTGGAAAAGGTCTTGCTAGATAGATGTAAAATTTCGATCACCGTATCTGCCCTTTTCTTTTCCAAAAAAGAGTAGAGAATTTTTTTGCTTTGTATATTCAGTTTTTCTTTCTGTAATAAAATATAAATAGAAAAAACAAATGCCAGGGCTATGTTCACAAGGCTGCTCACTGCTGCCGTAGTTGCACCAATTGTGGAATTGATGACGCTTCCTGCGCCTTTGCTTAACCAGCCTTTTGCAAAATTCCAGATCTCATTCCAGTCGATTTTCACCAAGTCGATTTGGTATAGCCAGTCCAGAGATAGATCCGTCCATTTCTGTATGGTATCTTTCATTTCTATTAGAAAATTCTGAATGTTTTCAATTAAACCGCTAAAGGTATTTCCAATTTCAGGTATTACCGTAAATAAAAGAAATCCGATTAATCCAACAAATACAAGATAGGTGGCAATAAGGCTGAGTGGCCGGCAAATCTTGTGCTGAAATATACCATTTTTATTCTTTCCCACTTTACGGATTTGCTTTTCTAAAAATTTCATTGGTGTATTAAGTACAAATGCAATGCAGCCACCAAGAATAAATGGATAAAAAAGTGATATAATAGCTCCTAAGGTACTTCCTACCAGAGAATAATTGTTTAGTCCCCATAGCAGGCAGACTGTAAAGGTAATTATTCCAATAACTTTGACCATATTCTTTTTATTTAGTTCCATTTTTTAATTCATTCCCCCTTTTACGCTACGCGCATATAATTGTCTTCTTGATTAGGCATTATAAATTGTTTTTCTTTCTCTGTCAAATGAGTTTCGAAAGATTTCATACTTTCTTTTTAAAATTCTTCTTTATTTTTCTTTTCACAGGACTTATAATAGAGGAATATTGTTGATTTTTTTTGTTTTACACGAAAGGAGTTCTATATGAAAAAATTTGGTAAATTTGTAGTTACGGCTTTATCGGTTGCTGCTTGCGTTGGTGGGGCATATTATTTTGTTAAAAATATTTTAAAGAAAAATAGCGTGGATGATTTTGACGATTTTGATGATGATTTTGATGACATGGATTCCCATGAGGACACGACTTCTAAAACCGATACGGAAGATCGGGGTTATGTTACTCTAAACTTCTCCGAAGAAGCCTCCGAAGAGGCAAAATCTTCCCATACCCCTTCTAAATCAGAGCCTGTTTCCGACTCAGCTCCTGTTGTTAAACCGGAACCCGTTCCTAAACCGGAGCCTGCTTTATAATTGAAAATAATTACGAATACAAAAGGGATTCTATTTCTTCCCACTGAAAAGCCACCCGATACTTTTTAAAGTGCCGGGTGGCTTTTGTATAAAACTTAAATTTTCTTATTTTATCTCCTCGGTTTCCATAATAAAGCGAACGGTTCCTTTCATTTCTTTATCAATTCCTGCAAAGGAGTTGTAGTTTTCCCCTGCTCTGCTGATGGCATCCATTCGGTCAAACATTTCTCTGATGTCCTCATTTACTAAATTATAAAGTTTCATAATTCCATCTTCATTAAATTCTTTCATTCCATCCTTTAGTTCCACCGAACCTTCTTTTAAATCACCAATTCCGTGGGACAGTTTATCTGCACCATCGTTTAACTGATTACCACCTTCCTGAAGCTTTCCTGTTGCGTTTTTTATGTCCCTGGCCCCTTTTACCAATGCAGGACTGTTGCTGTTTAATTGTTCACCCCCTGCTGTTAGTTGTTCTAACGCCTTTGTCATAGCTGTGGTCTTCTCTCCTGCTATTGCCGACACGCCTTTTTTCATAGAACCAAGACCGGACTGTAAGGACTTTTGTCCTTCATTCAGTTTTCCCAGCCCATTTTCTACTGCAACGGCACCACCTTTTAATGTTCCCTTTTCCCCGGTAGATTCTATCACTGCACCAATTGTCTGGATTGCTTTTTGAAGCTTTGGATCTTTATCTGCACCTTCTATGCTAGAAAGCAAGGTGTTCACCTGACTTAACGTTGTGTTTACCGTATCAACACCGGCATTTACCGATTTCATGCCTTCTTCCAGTTGTTGGGTATTGCTTACCAACTGATCTGCACCTGTTTTTGCCGTTTCCATTCCACCTGCAAGCTCTGTGAGTTTTTGTGGTAAACTTTTAATGGCTTCTCCTAATTTTTTTACACCGGCTGCCAGTTGGCCGGCACCTTTTGTATAAGTAGTAATTCCATTTTCCAGGGTTCCGGCACCTGTATTTAATTCCTTCAAACCATTTGACAAGGTTCCTATTCCATTTGTAAATTCTCCGGATTTTTCCTTTAGGGTTCCTACTCCCTTATCTAGTTCCTTGGTTCCATCGACTAATTTTCCGGAAGCCTCTTTTAAATCTTCCATAGAGTCTTTTAATTCGTCCACCCCATCGATATCACCCAAGTTCACATCTTCCATAAATTCAGAGGTTGCCAGTGTGAAGGTTGTTCCCATCTGGAAATTTTCAGCATCTGCCGTGATGGTAAGAGAAGATGGAAGTTCCAGATTTTTTTTCATATCATCGGATAGGGCAAGGCTTTCTTCCATTCCGGGCAGGGCAATGCCTACCACAATATTTTTATCGGCATCCGACATGATTTTGCCATGATCAATTTCCACATTTTTAAAATGCTCCGTTGGGAGAATGGCTCCTGTAATCATTGCAAAGGGAACCTTCACTTCCATTTCTTTTCCATCTACGGTAACCTTTTCTTTTGTATGATTGCTATACTCCATCTTCATCTGGAATTTTCCACTTTTTCCAACCAGCTCTTCCGGTGTCTGTTCCTGTCCATTCATGTAATAGGTTATCTTCATTGAAACGGGCAGTTCTTTATTGATTTTTCCCTGATAATAGATATCTTCCTTATTTGCTTCCCAAACCAGTTCCTTTCCATTTTGTGAAAAGGTTTCTTCTCCTTTTACATTTGAAATATTGGTCAGATCGGAACTATCTTTTAAAGAAGCTTCTGCCGCTACATTTTTTATCCAGTCGGAAACTGTAATATCCGAGGTATTTCCACCTGCATCCAGATTAACAAATACCGTTTCCTGTTTCGCTGTCTGGGCTGCACTTACCCTATAAGGCATTCCCTGTAAGGTCTGTCCTGCTGCCAATGCCATACTTAAACCTACCACTGCTGCTTTTTTTATAACCCTATTTTGATTCATGAGCGATTCCTCCATTTATATAATTATTTTTTTCTTTTTTAGGTCCAAATCCAATACTTGTTTTACAAATAATAGGATCAAAAATCATAAACATTGCCGGTAGTACAAAAATAACAACAATCGTACTAATAATGGCTCCTCTGGAAAGCAAAGTGCAAAGGGCACTGATCATATCAATTTTTGAATATAAGCCCACGCCAAAGGTTGCTGCAAAGAAACTAAATCCACTGATTAAAATCGATTTCATAGAACTTTTATGGGCTATGGAAATGGCTTCTTTCTTTGGGCTTCCCTGTCCTCTTAGTTTTTGGTATTTACTTGTCATAAGTATTGCATAGTCAACGGTAGCCCCCAATTGGATGGTTCCAATTACAATGCTTGCAATAAATGGTAAGGTCACTCCTGTATAATAAGAAATAGACATATTGACAAGAATTGAAAATTCAATAACACTTACCAAAATAATAGGAAGCGATATGGATTTAAATACAATCATAATGATAAGGAAAATTGCTCCAATGGAGACGATGCTTACGTTTCTAAAATCTACCGCCGTAATGTCTACCAGATCTTTTGTAAGAGGGGCTTCTCCAATTACCATGTTATCTTTGCTGTACCTTTTCACTATCTTATTCAATTCATCAATCTGTTTATTTACTTCATCCGTTGCCACCTTATAGTCGGAGCAGATAAATTGTATTTCACAATGATCACTTTTTAGCATGCTCTTTGCTTGGGAAGGAATCATGGATTCCGGAATTGCGGAACCTACCAGAGAATTTAATCCAATTGCCCATTTTATTCCATCTACGTCTTCCATCTCATCCAGCATACGTTTTTTATCTTTTGCCGTCATATCATTCTTCAACATCACCATATGAACCGCATTCATGTTAAAGTCTTCATCCAGTTTTTTATTTGCCTGAGAACTTGGAAGGTCGGCAGGTAGGGTTTGATCCATGGCATAGTATACCTTTACACTTCGGTCACCATGTACCGCCGGATAGATTCCCAAAAGAAAAATTATAATAAATGCAATATGATACTTTGTAATAAAATTCGATACCTTTTCCAAGTTAGGAATGAGGGAACGATGGGAAGTTTTATCAATTAGCCGGTCAAAAACAAGAATAAAAGCCGGTAATACGGTTACGCAGGAAATAACTCCAAGTACCACCCCTTTTGCCATTACAATACCAATGTTTTTTCCAAGGGTAAAGGTCATAAAACAAAGGGCCAGGAAGCCGGCTATGGTGGTAATAGAGCTACCGGCTACAGATTTAAAGGTGTTGGAAATTGCATGTGCCATGGAACGATTCTTATCGCCATCGTATCGTTCTTTATTTTCTTCATAACTATTTAATAAGAAAATGGAATAATCCATGGTAACGGCTAACTGCAGTACGGCTGCCAATGCTTGTGTTACATAAGATATTTCCCCAAGAAACATATTCGTTCCCATGTTATAAAGAATGGCCATTCCGATACTCAGCAAGAAAAGGAAAGGTACTACAAAAGATTCCATGGAAAGTCCTAATACAATCAAGGATAACACACAGGCAATGGCTATGTAGATTGGTACCTCTCTATCCGATAAGTTACGAACATCCGTAACAATTCCTGACATTCCGCTAAAGAAACATTGATTTTTTGTAACCCTGCGGAGTTCATCAATCGCATCCATAGTTTCATCTGCAGAAGTTCCGGTGTCAAACAAACATACCATCATAGTAGCATTGCCACTGTTAAATGCCTCTTTTATTTCCGTTGGAAGCATTTCCATTGGTACACTAATATCCATGAAACTGTCATACCATAAAACATCTTTTACATGATTTACTTCTAACATTTTCTCTTTTAGTTTCTGAACATCCTTCATCTCCATGTCTTCCACAACTACCATAGAAAATGCTCCCATACCAAATTCATCCAATAAAATATTTTGTCCTTCTACCGTATCCAAATTTTCCGGCAGATAATTCAATAAGTCATAATTGACTCTCGTATTTACAAAACCAATTGCAGATGGTATCAACAATAAAATACTGATTATCACAATTAACGTTTTGTGTTTGGCAATCCATTTACCAAAATTTACCATGATTTCATTCCTCCTTAAATTCATTTTCCAAATATGACTATTAGTCATTTTTAAGTTCATAAAATGTTATACAACAAAAATGACCATTAGTCAATAGTTTTTTTAATAATATTGACTTTTAGTCATTTTTTTAATTTTATAATAGCCATAACCATACAACCCATGCTATAATAGCAAGAGCAGATATTTTAGGATGCTATAAAAGGAAGCCGGTGGATTCATGGGAAAACTAGACCATAATAAACAGCAAAAAAAAGATGCACTTTTTAATACCGCTTTTGAACTGTTTACAACAAAGGGAATTAACAAAACTACCATTTCAGATATTGTGCAAAAGGCAGGCGTTGCAAAGGGAACTTTTTATCTTTATTTTACAGACAAGTATGACGTTAAGAATAAACTCATTTCAAAAAAAGCAGGAGACCTTTTTATTAAAGGGGAACGAGAGTTACGAAAGACGTGTATTGCCGGATTAGAACCCAGTCTTATCTTTATTGTAGATTACATTATCAATCAATTACAAAAGGATCGGGCACTGCTTACCTTTATATCAAAGAACTTAAGCTGGGGCGTCTTTCGTGCTGCTTTGAATACTCCAATCAATAACAGCGAGGACGGACCTAATTTTTACGAACGGTATTTGCAGCTTTTAGAAGCAGATGAAAGTTCCTATAAAAATCGGGAAGTTATGTTATTCTCTATTATAGAATTGGTTGGTGGTACCTGCCATAGTTGTATTCTTTATAATGAACCCCTTCCTATGGAAGATTATAAGCCTTTTTTATACCAAACCATTCATAGCATCATTCAGCAATATAAAATAAAAGAATAAATGCATCCTCCCTTTTTTTCAAATAAAATACCGCTCCCTCCACAAAGGAAAGGCGCGGTATTTTATTTTTATTGGTTTATGGTATATAAGTTCTTATAAAACCCTTCCTGTTTCATTAATTCTTCATGGGTTCCTCTCTCCTCAATTCCCTCTTCCGTTAATACAATTATATTTTTTGCATTTCGTATGGTAGTCAATCGGTGAGCAATGACAAAAGTTGTTCGATTCTTTGCTAGTTTTTCCAAAGATTCCTGTACCACTTTTTCACTTTCATTATCCAGTGCACTGGTTGCCTCATCAAAAATAAGAATCGGTGGATTCTTCAAAAATACACGGGCAATACTTAGTCTCTGTTTTTGTCCACCGGAAAGCTTAATTCCTCTTTGTCCAATGTAGGTGTCATAGCCATCGGGAAGTTCCATAATAAACTCATGTGCATTGGCTGCCTTTGAGGCTTTTATAATTTCTTCTTCCGTTGCATTCATCTGACCATATCGAATGTTTTCCATAATACTTCCTGCAAATAGATAGACATCCTGCTGAACAACTCCGATATTTTTTCTAAGTGATTTTAGGGTAATATCTTTTATATTTTTACCATCAATAAAAATATTTCCCTGGGAGGTTTCATAAAATCTTGGAATCAAACTGCACATGGTTGTTTTTCCAACACCGGAAGACCCTACAAGTGCTACGTAATCCCCCGCATCTACCTTTAAATTAATGTCATGAAAAACTTCCTGCATGGAATCATGGTACTTAAAGGCTACCTTTTCAAAAATGATTTCTCCCTTTACTTTTGATAATTCCTTTGCCTGAGGGCGGTCCACGATATCCGGCTCAATTTCCATAATATCCATGAAACGATCAAAACCGGTAATTCCGTTCTGAAATTGCTCTGTAAAATTAATTAATTTTTGAATTGGCTCAATTAAGGTATTAATGTATAGCAGAAAGGTAATTAAGTCTCCCAGGTTAATATAACTTTTGGCAATAAACAATCCACCGCCGATTACCACGGCTATATTAATCAGTGCAATAAAAAGATTCAATCCCGAATGAAAATTTGCCATGTTCACGTAACTGTCTCGTTTGCTGTTTAAAAAGTTGGAATTTCCCTCTTCAAACTTTTCCATTTCCAATTCTTCATTTGCAAAAGATTTTACAACTCGTATTCCGGAAAGATTATCTTCAATTCTTGCATTAATATCCGCTATTTTTTCTCTGTTTTTTCGGAATGCACGGCGCATACGCTTTCTCATAAACATAGCGAATAAAATCATAACCGGAATAAAGGCAAACACCAGTAAAGTTAATACCTTATTTACATGAAGTAAAATTACAAATGCTCCAATTAATTTAATCAAAGACAGAATTAAGTCCTCTGGACCATGATGGCAAAGCTCTGTGATATCAAATAAATCATTGGTAATTCGTGACATAAGCTGTCCGGTTTTCTGATCGTCATAAAAATTAAAAGATAATTTTTGATAATGGTCGAAGATTTCATTCCGCATATCATATTCCATTTTAGCGCCCATCATATGGCCCTTATATGCAACGAAATAATTGCAAAGAAACTGAAGTACCGCTAACAGCAGCATTCCCACTCCAATATTGATAATTATTCCCGTGATTTTTTCGATTTGATTGTTTACCAATAGGTCATTGGTTATATACCGTACAATTAAAGGGTTGATTAAAGATATCATCGCTACCGCCAGGGCACAAAACATATCGGCTGCAAACAATCCTTTGTATGGTTTATAAAATGATAAAAACTTCTTTGTTCTGCTACTCATAATACCTCTTTATCCTCCCAAAACTAACCGTGGGACTACATCGTTCAAAAAAACGATACAATCCCACGGTATCACTCCTGTATTGTAAGTCACCCTTGCTTTTCCAAAAATTATCTGGAAAGCTTCCGGGACATTTGATACATATATTCATCTAAATCTTTTGTCATTTCTAGTGCTTCCTGAATATCATAGTCCACAAATTCTCCGTGTTTATAAGCAACTACACGGTTTGACTTGCCTGCTACCAATAAATCAACCGCCTTGGAACCCATAACAGAAGCATAGATTCTGTCTTTACAAGTTGGGCTTCCACCTCTTTGAATGTGTCCTATAATCGTTGCCCTTGTTTCTACACCCGTAGCTGCTTCCAGACGTTCCGCCATTCCATAAGAATCTCCGATTCCTTCTGCATTTACGATAATATGATGTTTCTTACCAACCTTCTTTTTTTCAAGAATGCTGTCAATTAACCATTGTTCATTTCCATCATAGCGTTCTACGGTAAGAATCTCTTCCGCACCATTGGCAATTCCACACCATAAAGCGATATAACCGGCATTTCTTCCCATTACTTCAATAATACTGCATCTTTCATGAGAAGTTGATGTATCACGAACTTTATCAATGGCCTCCATTGCGGTATTTACTGCGGTATCAAATCCAATGGTATAATCGGTACAGGCAATGTCCAAATCTATGGTTCCGGGAAGTCCTATGGTATTGATTCCATTGGCAGCCAGTTTACTTGCTCCCTGCCAGGAACCATCTCCACCAATTACAACCACACCATCAATTCCGTGTTTTCTACAAACTTCTGCACCTTTTTTCTGGTATTCCGGATCACGAAAGCGGCGGCATCTTGCTGTATAAAGGATGGTACCTCCTCTTTGTATAATATCAGAAACGCTTCTTGCATCCATATCAATAATATCTTCTTCTAAAAGGCCGGCAAATCCTCTGCGAATGCCTTTTACTTCTATACCTTTCGATAAAGCAATACGAACAACGGACCGAATGGTTGCATTCATACCCGGTGCATCTCCACCGCTTGTTAAAATACCAATTGTTTTAATTGATTCTGACATAGTCAACCTCCAAAAGTTTTCCTAATCTTTGCTAATTTTCTTCTTATTTTAAACCTAAAATTGTTTTTTTACAATACTTTTTTCTTGGATACGAAGGTCCTTTTCTTGGAAAATTTCGGCAAGTTTCGTTAAAACGTCTTTATTTGCCTTAATATTTCGATTTTTAGGAAGTCTTTTTATTAGTTTTTCACATTTTAAATAAATACACACTCCGTCGTCTCCGTCATATTGGCTTAATATTTCATATAAGATTTGTTCATTTTTTTGGAAGTCCTCTTTATCTTTAAATTGAATCCAAAGTTCCCGAGGAATTTTATCAAAAGGCATTACACTTTGACAGATTAGTTTTGCCGGTTTTTCTTCTTCCACACTGATTTTTCCTTTAATAAATACCTTGCTTTCCTCTTCCAATAAAAATTTATTTTTTTCATAATCTCTTGGGAAGACAATAACTTCCGTTGTTCCAAGTAAATCTTCTACTGTGACAAATGCCATCATGCTATTGGAACGGGTGGTTTTAATTGTTTTTCCGGTAATCATGCCCCCAATAATGGCGGTTTCCCCATCCTGTGCCTTTACCTGATTGGTTTCCTCATCCAATATAAAGTCTGCCGTGGTATGGGTAATGTTCTTTTTCCACATTGCCTCATATTCCTCAAGAGGATGTCCGCTAACGTAAATACCCAGAACTTCTTTTTCAAAACTTAAGAGCTGTTCTTTATCATATTCCCCAATATCCGGCATCTTTACATCATAGCTTTCCTTTTCCTCCGGAGTTGCAAAATCGAACAAGGACATCTGTCCGGAAATCGCGTTTTTCTTTTCCTGATTAACCCCATCCAAAACCTGTGCATATATAATCATTTTTTGTTTTCTGGTTCCCCGGAGGGAATCAAAAGCACCGGCTTTAATAAAGTTTTCCATCGTTCGCTTATTTACTTCCTTACCGGATAGCCGTTCTGCAAAATCTTTCAGAGAAGTATATCTTCCATTCTTGTTGCGTTCTGACACAATCTCATCAATTACCGGTTTTCCCAAGCCCTTAATTGCAGAAAGTCCATATCGTATATCCTTGCCGGAAACGGAAAAGTTTCCTTCTCCTTCGTTAATATCCGGTGGTAATATCTGAATTCCCAATTGTCTTAAATGCAGGGTATATTCTGCAACCTTTGTTGTATTTCCAAGGATTGAAGTTAAAAGCGCCGCCATGTATTCTACCGGATAATAATATTTTAAAAATGCCGTCTGATAGGAAACAACTGCATAGGCTGCCGCATGGGATTTATTAAATGCATATTTTGCAAAATCTGTCATATCGTCATAAATTTTATTTGCAATGGTTTCTGAAATTCCATTTGCAATACATCCTTTTACTTGTTCTTCCGGATTTCCATATACAAAGTTATGACGTTCTTTTTCCATAACCGAAGCTTTCTTCTTTGACATGGCACGCCGCACCAAATCACTTCTGCCATAACTATAACCGGCTAAATCACGAACAATCTGCATAACCTGTTCTTGATAAACAATGCAGCCATAGGTTGGTGACAAAATTGGTTCCAGTTCCGGACAGTCATAGGTAATACTGTCTCTATTATTTTTTCCTTTGATATATTTTGGTATAAAGTCCATGGGACCCGGTCGATAAAGTGAGATTCCGGCAATTACATCTTCTAGGCATTCCGCTTTTAATTCCTTCATAAAGTTCTTCATTCCGGCACTTTCCAGCTGAAAAATTCCTTCTGTTTTACCGGAAGCAATTAATTCATATACCTTCTTATCCTCGTAATCAATCTGATCCATGTCCAGTGTAATCCCCGTTTTTTTTATCAAGCGAATGGCATCACTAATAACCGTAAGGGTTCGAAGTCCCAAAAAATCCATTTTCAATAAACCCAGTTCCTCTAAAGTAGTCATTGTAAACTGGGTGGTAATGGTATCATCCGACGATTTGGACAGGGGAACGTATTCATCTACCGGCGCCTTACTGATTACAACTCCTGCTGCGTGGGTGGAAGTATGTCTTGGCAGACCCTCCAAACGCATAGACATATCTAAAAGATAGGTAACCTGCTCTTCCTTTTCATATAAGTTCTTTAATTCCCGGTTCATCTCCAAGGCTTTAGAAATGGTGATTCCCAGTTCATTGGGAATCATTTTTGCAATACTGTCTACGTAAGCATAAGGAAGATCCAAGGCTCTTCCCACATCTCGTATCACCCCTTTTGCTGCCATGGTTCCAAAGGTGATAATCTGTACCACTCGGTCTTTACCATACTTTTCCACTACATAATCAATGACTTCCTGACGTCTTTCATAGCAAAAATCAATATCAATATCGGGCATGGTCAAACGTTCCGGATTTAAGAATCGTTCAAACAACAAATTATATTTTATGGGGTCAATGTTGGTGATTCCCAAGCTGTAGGCAACAATACTCCCTGCTGCCGAGCCTCTCCCCGGTCCCACCGGTATTTCCTGGTCTCTGGCATACTTTATGAAATCACTGACAATCAAAAAATAGTCCACAAATCCCATTCCATGAATGGTTTCCAATTCGTACTCCAACCGCTCCATTAAATCGGGGTAATTCTCCGGGTAACGTTTTTTTAGTCCCTCTTTACACAGCATTTGCAGGTAATCCCACGCCAAATAGCCATCCGGCACATCAAACTTTGGCAGTTTGTATTCTCCAAAGTCAATCTCCACATGGCATCGTTTTGCTATCTTATGGGTGTTTTCAAGAGCCTCTTTTGCATAGGGAAATAATGCCGCCATTTCTTCGGCTGATTTTAAATAAAACTGATCTCCCTCATAACGCATACGATTTTCATCGGTCACCTTCTTTTGTGTTTGTATGCACAAAAGAATATCATGCGCCTTTGCATCTTCTTCCTTTATATAATGGGTATCGTTGGTCACTACCAACGGAATATTCAATTCACTGCTCATGCGAAGCAGTCCTTGATTTACTGTTTTTTGCTCCGCAATTCCATGATCCTGCATTTCCAGAAAAAAATTGTTTTTTCCGAAAATATCCTGTAACTTTTGTGCTTCTTTCTTTGCTTCCTCATAAAATCCTATTTTTAGCTGGGAAGCCACTGCACCTGCTAAGCAGGCACTTAAAGCAATGATGCCCTCCTGATATTGTTTTAGAACTTCCATATCTACACGAGGCTTATAATAAAATCCTTCGATAAATCCTTTGGACACGATTTTCATGAGATTGGCATAGCCTTGGTTATTCTCTGCCAATAAAACAAGATGGTGATATCTCCCATCGGATTTGCCTGTTTCTCTGTCAAATCTTGAATTTGGTGCAACATAAACTTCACACCCAAGAATCGGATTGATTCCCATATCCCTGGCTGCGCGGTAAAAGTCAATCACTCCATACATAACACCATGGTCTGTGATTGCCAGGCTATCCATACCCAACTCTTTTGCCCTTGCCACCAGCTCCCTGATTTTACAAGAACCATCTAAGAGACTATATTCCGTGTGGACATGCAGATGAGTAAAATTCATGTGCTATCTCCTATCTTTACGCTTCTTCTGTTGTAAGGTACTTTTCAATGTTTTCGATTGCTTCTTTTTCATCTTCTCCATTTGCAGAAACGATTACTTCTTCTCCCACTGCAAGCCCCAGACCCATTACTCCAATAATACTTTTTGCGTTCACCTTTTTTTCATTTCGTTCAATGTAAATACTACTCTCATAGCGACTGGCTACCTGCACTAACATTGCTACGGGTCTTGCTTCAAGACCTGTTAAAATCTGAATCGTCATTTTTTTCGTTATCATACTATCTCTCCTTTTTCTTCTCTGATGTTATCAGCAATCATACTTAACTTCCTTAATCTATGATTCACTCCCGACTTTCCAATCGGAGGATTAAGCAGTGTTCCTAATTCTTTTAGGGATGCGTCCGGCTGTTCAATTCGAAGTCTTGCAACCTCTTCCAACCCTTCTGTTAGTTTCCCCAGTCCCATAGTATCTCTAATATATATAATATCATCCATCTGTTTTCCTGCTGCAATTACCGTTTTGTTGATATTTGCTGTTTCGCAGTTTACCTGTCGATTAATGGAATTACGCATTTCTTTTAGTATACGGACATTTTCTAATTTCATCAATGCCACATGAGCTTCCATTATATTTAATAAGTCTACAATCTGAGATCCTTCTTTTACATAAACAACAAAATGATTCTTTCGCTGTACAATTTTTGCATCCATTTCAAAGGAATTTATTATACTGCGTAGTTGTTCTGCCTTTTTACGGGATGAAGTGACGATTTCAAAATGGTAATTTTTGGATGGGTTACTCATGGAACCATACGCTAAAAAGGCTCCCCGTATAAAAGCTCTTCTGCAGCAAGTGTTCTGCACCACCTGGTTATCCGTGAGGGATAGTTCTTCCCGAATCTCTCCCTGGCTGTCAATTAGCTTTGTTGCCTGTAAAATCTTCATGGAAGTCTCTGCATCTTTTATCCATACCGTATAAATATTATTTTTATTTAAGCTCTTATTCTTTCGCACGGAAATGTCCGCTGAAATTTGAAAGGAGTCCTTTATTAAAATAAAGTATTTTCTGGCAACTGTCAAGTTTTCCGTATGAACTTTTATAAAATGCTCATTTTTATCATTGATTACAATATCACCGCATAAGCTAATAATTGCTGCAATTTCAGCAATCTGGCAGTGTCTCGCTGTGGTAATCTGTCTGGAAAGTTCTTCTTTAACGTCTTTTGAGAATGACATAACCGCTCCTCTTATTTTTCTATATCCCGATGTTCTAATTTTATGCTGTATTCTGAATTTTCCAATCTTTTCTTTATTCCCCTGGATAGGGTAACGGAACGATGTTTACCCCCTGTACATCCAATTCCAATTACTAACTGGTTCTTGCCTTCTAATATGTAATTGGGAATTAAAAAATTAAGCATATCTTCTAGTTTATTTAAAAAGGTTCCTGCCGCTTCTGATTTCATCACATAATCAAAAACTTCCGAATCCATACCCGTCTTCTTTTTCAGTTCCGGTATATAAAAGGGGTTTGGTAAAAAGCGCACATCCAGAACTAAGTCTGCATCCGCCGGAATTCCATACTTAAATCCAAAAGACAGGATGGTAATCAAAAAATTGGAATATCCCTCTTTGGCAAATAGAATCTTGTCAATTTCACTTTTTAATTCTCGAATCAGTAAATGACTTGTATCGATAATATAGTCCGCCCGTTCTTTTAGATAGGTAAGCTGCTTTCTTTCAAGATCAATTCCTTTTTCCACACGGCCTACCCCTGTTAATGGATGGGTTCTCCTGGTTTCCTTGAAGCGTTTTACCAAAACAGCATTGCCTGCATCTAAAAAAAGAACTTCAAAGGGAATCTGCTCCTGATGGAGGGTTTCTAGTACTCCATTCATACCAAGCAGCGCCTGTCCGCTTCGAACATCAATTCCCAGTGCAATCTTTTCAATTCCGGAATCCTGTGCACACAGTGCTTTTATCATTTTCGGTATAAATTGAATTGGCATATTATCCACACAAAAAAATTCGGAATCTTCTAACATTTTCAGGGCTGAACTTTTTCCGGCACCGGACATCCCTGTTACAATTACCAGTCTCATTTATCCATCGTTTCCTTCCTGTCAAAGTTTCCGATCATACGAATTTCCGGTTCTAAATGAACTTTAAACTTCTCAAATACAACGCGATCCACCTCGGTTATTAATTCTTTTACCTGGGCTGCCGTTGCATTTCCCATATTAACTACAAATCCACAATGCTTTTGTGATACTGCGGCATCTCCTATTTGAAATCCTCTAAGCCCTGCATCCTCAATTAATTTTCCTGCAAAATAACCTTCCGGACGTTTAAAGGTACTTCCTGCACTTGGATAATTCAAGGGTTGTTTTTCACGTCTTTTTTCATTCAGTTCATTCATTCTTGCATAAATCGTTTCCGGCTCCCCGGGCTGTAGTTGAAAGACTGCTCCCAGCACTATATAGTCTTTATCTTGTATTATGCTTCTTCGATAATCCAGCAATAATTCGTCCTTTGACAAGGTTCTAATCTGATTATGGTCATCTAGAATGGTGGCTTCCACAATGGCATCTTTTATTTCACCACCATATGCACCTGCATTCATGGTAATGGCACCTCCCAGTGTTCCCGGAATTCCGGAAGCAAATTCAAATCCGCTCAAACCCTGTTTTGCTGTTTCCTGAGCAAGTTTAGACAGTAGAATTCCTGCATCTGCAGTTACTTTTCCATCCTCTTTTATCTGAAAGGTATCCATATTTTTCCCTATTTGAAGTATTACACCGGAAAAACCTTTGTCTCCAACTAATAAATTACTTCCATTTCCCATAACATAAAAAGGCATCTTCTCTTTTTTACATAATTTCACCGTTTCTGCAATCTCTTCCTTTGTTTCCGGATTAATAAAATATTCTGCACTGCCTCCAATTCGAAAGGTTGTATGGATTTTCATGGATTCTTTTATTTTTATTTTGTTTTTACCAACTACATCAAATAGCTGTTTCTCAAATCGCTGCCTGTCCACTTCTTTTTTCAAAATTTAATCTCCTATATTACCACTTATTCTTTTTCTAAAAGCATACGTGCACTTCCATAAATTCCAGCATCATTTCCAAGCATTGCCAGTCTGAATTCTTTATTTTTTAATGCTTTCATCGCATATTTATCATAATATAGGCTGATTTTTTCGGTTAAAATACTGCCTGCCTTGGAAACACCTCCACCAATTACAAATGCCTGTGGATCCACTGTATGGGCAACATGTCCCAGTGCCAGACCCAGGTATTCGGCCAATTGGTCTACCATTTTTTTTGCAAGAAGGTCTCCATTTTTGGCTTCTTCAAAAATCATTTTTGCAGAAATAAACTCTTTATTGCGAAGGGTCGAAGCTTCCTCTGTAGCCAACAGGGCGCGCTTTGCTTCTTTTACAATTCCGGTTGCAGAAGCGTACTGTTCCAGACAGCCCTTTTTCCCACAGTTGCATTCATCCGGTTCCCTTGTATTTACCGTAATATGGCCTATTTCACCGGCTGCGCCATTGCTTCCGGTTAGTATTCTTCCATTTACAATAATCCCGCCACCAACTCCGGTTCCAAGGGTAATCATTACAATGCTGTCAAAGCCTTCTCCGCCGCCTTTCCACATTTCACCAAGTGCCGCTACATTGGCATCATTTCCTACTTTTATATTGGCAATTCCGGTAAGTTTTTCCATCTGTGCCGCTACTTCCACCCGATCCCAGCCAAGGTTTACACATTCAAATACCACCTTTTCTGCAAGTACCGGTCCCGGAACACCGATTCCTATTCCTATGACGTCTTCCTTTTGAATATTCCGATTCACTAATTCCAGTTTCAGTGCCTCTGCAATATCCGGTAAAATGTGCTTCCCTTTTTCTTCTTTTCTCGTTGTAATTTCCCATTTGAACAGGATGTCTCCGGCGGGTGAAAAAAGTCCCATCTTAACGGTCGTTCCGCCTAAGTCAATGCCAACACAAATCTTATCCATTTTCCTCTGCTCCTTATTTATTCATTAAGTTATTTGTTACCCTGTTGTATAATTCTCTTGCCGCATTGTATCCCATTTTCTTCTGTCTATAATTAACCGCTGCCGATTCGCAGATGATTGCCAGATTTCTTCCCGGACGTATGGGAATGGAGTGGCAAACTACTTTATTTCCCAAAAATTCTGTATATTTTTCTTCCAGACCCAGTCTGTCATATTCTTCTTCTCTATTCCATTCTTCCAGTTTGATAACCAAATCAATACACTGGGTATCTTTTACACTTTCCACACCAAACAAGGTCTTAACATCAATAATACCAATCCCCCGCAATTCAATAAAATGTCTGGTAATATCCGGTGCTGTTCCAATTAAGGTATCATCACTCACCTTTTTAATCTCAACCACATCATCCGTAACTAAACGGTGTCCACGTTTAATTAATTCCAAAGCAGCCTCACTTTTACCGATTCCACTTTCTCCCATAATCAGTAAACCTTCCCCGAATACATCCACCAAAACCCCATGTATTGAAATTCTTGGTGCAAGTTCCACATTCAGCCATCGGATGACTTCTGCCATAAAGGAAGAGGTTGTTTTATCGGTTCTAAGAATAGGAATCTGGTATTCTAAGGCAACGCCGATTAAATCCGGATTCACTTCTATACTTCTGCAATAAACAATACAAGGTACCTGATGCTGCATGATTCTCCGCATCATCTCAAGTTCCTTATCGTGTCCTATGGTGGTAAGATAAGAGGCCTCTACATGTCCAATTACCTGAATACGATTGTTGTCAAAGTAATCAAAATACCCTGCCAGCTGCAGTGCCGGACGATTCACATCCGATTGAGAAATCAAATTATCCTCCAAAGGAATATCAGGTGTTAAATTCTCTAAATGAAGTTTATCAATTAATTTTTGAATATTTACCGTATACATAGTAAAGCCCTCCTTGATTTTAAAATCCTGGTCTTGCATCTATCCTATCTTATTCTATCATAACTCAAATGCACAAGCAATTATTTGCGAAAAAATTCATAAACTGCTTTTGCAGCATCTGCATTCATGGAAGATACTTCCAGAAGTTCTTCCTCTGAGGCCTCTTTTAACACCTCTAAGGATTTGAAATGTTTAAGTAACGCTTTTCTTCTGGTTTCTCCAATTCCTTCAATTTCATCTAAAACAGAGTGTACCTGTGCCTTTTTTCGTAAAGAACGATGATATTCAATGGCAAACCGATGGGTTTCATCTTGTATTCTTGTAATCAGCCGGAACCCTTCTCCATGATCATCCATAGGTAATTCTTTATTTTCATAGTACAGGCCCCTTGTTCTATGGTTATCATCCTTTACCATACCACAAACAGGAATGTTTAAATGCAGCTCTTCTAATACTTGTTTTGCAACATTTACCTGTCCTTTTCCACCATCCATCAATATTAGATCCGGAAAAACACTAAAACTTCCCAAAGAAGTATCGATCCTTTTTTCTTTTAGTTCTTCCCTTTCCCTAAGTCCATGTTGAAATCTTCTGGTGAGTATCTCACGCATGCTTCCATAATCATCGGCACCCTTTACCCATTTTATCTTAAATTTTCTATAATCATTTTTCTTTGGTTTTCCACGTTCAAATACTACCATAGATCCTACCGATTCAAATCCATTGGTATTGGAAATATCATACGATTCCATTCTCAAAATAGAAGGCAGATTCAGAAGAGTTTGTATTTCACCGACTGCACCAATGGTTCGTGCCTCTTCTCTTTTAATTTTTTCAGAATCCTGCTGTAAAACAAGAGAAGCATTTTTAGCTGCCAGCTCTACCAGTCTTTCTTTTTCCCCTTTTTGAGGCACTTGAAGATACACTTTCTGTCCCTTTTTATTCTCCAGCCATTTTAAAATCACTTCCTCATCTTCTATTTTTTCCTGAGCTAAAATAATTTTGGGAATATAGGGAGTTCCTGCATAAAATTGTTTGACAAATGCGGTTATTATTTCACTCTTTGTGTCATATTCTACTTCGTTTAAATGAAAATGGTCTCTTCCGATTAGCTTTCCTCCACGAATAAAGAAGACTTGTACTACAGCTTCTCCCCCTGCTTTTGCCATTGCAATAATATCTTTATCGTCCATATCCTGGCTTGTGATTTTTTGTTTTTGTGCAATCTGTTTTACATTATTTAATAAATCCCGGTATTCTGCTGCTTCTTCATAGGCATAGTTTTCCGCACAAGACTGCATCTTTTTTTCTAAAGTGTTTAGTACATTGGCATAATTTCCATTTAAAAATTCCATTGCCTGATTAAAACTTTCTCGGTATTCTTCCTGGGAAATGTATCCCTGGCAAGGTGCTTTGCACTGCTTAATATGATAATTAAGACAGGGTCTTTCTTTTCCTATATCCTTGGGAAGCACACGGTTGCAAGTACGAATATGATATATTTTCTGCATTAATAAAAGCGTTTCTTTTACGGCTGTTGCACTTGTATAAGGCCCAAAATACTTTGCTTTATCCCTTTTGGGTTGTCTTGCAAATTGCAGTCTGGGGAAAGATTCTGTAACTGTGGCTTTGATAAAAGGATAGCCTTTATCATCCATTAACATCGTATTGTATTTGGGTCGATGTTCTTTTATCAGATTGCATTCCAGTACCAGGGCTTCCAATTCGGAATCCGTAATAATGTATTCAAAGTGATCAATATTCTCAATCATTTTTGCGATTTTTGGTGTTACCGTTTTGCTGGGTTGAAAATATTGTCTGACACGATTTTTCAAACTAATCGCTTTTCCTACGTATATGATTGCGTCCTTTTTATTATGCATCATGTAAACACCCGGTTTTGCCGGAAGTTTCTTTAGTTCTTCTTCTATATCAAACATGCCTGCTTCCTCCTGTGGATGTCTTCCTATGATTCCTGTTTTTCTAATCATTTATTATAACGATCCTTCCTATAAAAAGCTACCCTGAATTAATATATATGAAAAAAATCTAAAGTTCTTGATTTTAAGGGTTCTTTAAATTACAATGAAGTATGCAAAGGAGGCTAGTAAATAAATGGATAATAATAAAAATAATAATAATAAGCCGAATAATTCAAATGGCAAAAAGCCAAATAATAATAAAACCGGACTTATCATCTGTCTTATCGCCGCTGTTTGTATGTTAGCAATGTATCTGTTAATGTCAAACCAGTTAAAGGAAAGTTCTCATCAACTGGTGGCTTATGATGAGTTCTTAGATATGTTAGAAGAAGGAAAGGTTAAAAGTGTAGACCTAAAGTCAAATGAAATCACCATTACTCCCATTCTTCAGGAAAATCAATTGTATGAGATGACCTACTATACCGGATATGCAGAAAGTTTTGATGTGTTAACGGCTCGTCTTTTAAAGGCCAATGTTAAAATTTCTCCTGAAGTTCAAAATACAGGAAACAGTATTGTTGATTTCTTTGTGGTATATGTCCTTCCGCTTCTTATTCTTTGGGTTATTTTGTTTTTCGTTTTCCGCATGGTATCCAAAAGCGGTGGCGGTGGTGGCATGATGGGCGTTGGAAAAAGTACCGCCAAGATGTACGTACAAAAGGAAACCGGTGTTACTTTTAAGGATGTTGCCGGACAAGAAGAGGCCAAAGAGTCCATGAATGAATTGGTTGACTTTCTTCACAATCCAGGAAAATACACTAAAATTGGTGCGAAGCTTCCAAAAGGTGCACTTTTAGTGGGACCTCCCGGTACCGGTAAGACTTTACTTGCTAAAGCGGTTGCAGGAGAAGCGAAGGTTCCCTTCTTTTCTCTTTCCGGATCGGATTTTGTAGAAATGTTTGTTGGGGTAGGTGCCTCCCGTGTTCGTGATTTATTTAAACAGGCACAGCAAATGGCTCCTTGTATTATATTTATTGATGAAATTGATGCCATTGGTAAGAGCCGTGACTCCCATTATGGCGGCGGTGGTAATGATGAACGGGAACAAACTTTGAACCAATTGCTTTCCGAAATGGATGGTTTTGATTCTTCTAAGGGACTAGTTATTTTAGGTGCAACAAACCGTCCGGAAGTTCTCGATAAAGCTTTACTTCGTCCGGGACGTTTTGACCGAAGAATCATTGTTGAGAAACCGGATTTAAAGGGACGAGTTGATATTTTAAAGGTACATTCCAAAGATGTTCTTATGGATGAAACCGTTGATTTAGATTCCATTGCTCTTGCTACTTCCGGTGCCGTTGGTTCTGATTTGGCTAATATGATTAATGAAGCGGCCATTATGGCAGTGAAAGACCGGCGTTCCAGCGTTGGACAGGCTGATTTATTTGAAGCTGTTGAAGTCGTAATTGCCGGAAAAGAAAAGAAAGACCGTATTTTAAATGACAGTGAGAAAAAAATAGTTGCTTATCACGAAGTTGGACATGCCTTAATTGCAGCCCTTCAAAAAGATTCTGAACCGGTTCAAAAGATTACCATTGTTCCAAGAACTATGGGTTCCCTGGGTTATGTTATGCAAGTTCCGGAAGAAGAAAAGTATTTAATGTCACAAAAAGAACTGATTGCAGACATCATTACCTTTTGTGGTGGCCGTGCCGCTGAAAAAATCGTATTTGATTCTATCACAACCGGAGCCTCCAATGACATTGAAAAGGCAACGGCTATGGCTCGTGCTATGGTGACCCAGTATGGTATGTCGGAAGCGTTTGGTATGGTAGGTCTCGAATCTATAGAAAACCGTTACTTAGATGGACGCGCTGTTATGAACTGTGGAGAACAGACGGCTGCACAGATTGACAAAGAAGTTATGCGTATCTTAAAAGAATGTTATCAGAAAGCCGAAGATATGCTCTCCGAAAACAAAGAAGTCATGGATAAAATTGCAGAGTTCCTTTATGAAAAAGAAACCATTACCGGCAAAGAATTCATGAAGATTTTCCGTGAAGTAAAGGGAATTCCGGAACCGGAAGAAACAAAAAAAGAAATTTCCACCAGTGTGTGTGAAAAATCCGAAGAGGAAGTTTCTGTAACGAAAGAAGACCTTCCTTCCGATATGAAAGATGCGGAAACCGATACTACTACCGATTTATAATATATAAAAAGTTCCTCTATTTTTATGACAAACAGGAACAAAGAAGGAGGGATTCTATTTTTTAGAATCCCTCCTTCTTTTTAAATTAAAATCTTCTTTTTAAATTAAAGCATTCTTTTTAAATTAAAGCCTTCTTTTTAAATACAAACCTTCTTTTTTAATACAAGCCTTCTTTTTAAATTAAAGCCTTCTTTTTAAATACAATTTCTTCATGTCTGCTTTTTATATTTTTTTGGATTTGCTTTTTTTTGCCTTGGTTAAATCATAACTTTCTTCTATCATCCTTTTTATTTCCATATCGGGAACCGTTCCATCTAAAATAATGGAATTCCAATGTTCTTTGTTTAAGTGCCATCCCGGTAAAACAGATTTGTATGTACTGCGCCACAGATCCCGCCACTCCGGATTACATTTTACATTAATCCAAATATGGTTTTCTTTTTCATAAATCCATGCAAATATTTTTTTATTTTCCTTATGCCGTATGACGACCCAATTGGGATCATGAAAGGGCATATCTTTAAATACTGCCTTTAATGTCAGGCAAAATGCAACCGCTTCTTCTTGTTCTTTCATTTTATTCCCATCTGTCTGCCACTTCCCCATACCGGTTAAAGGTATAGGTTTTGTCGCCGATCTTTTTTTTGCCGGTGACAGCCTTGCCCTTTTCATAGAACATCCACTTGCCGG
>JAVXEO010000022.1:0-31591 GCA_036658435.1 Acetivibrio sp. | reverse complement strand
CATGTTATAATTAGACAACAGAGAAAATATAAAAATGTAAAAGCAGAAGGACGAATGGAGGAATTGGAAATGCTAAATATTTTTTCACAAGAAGATGAAAACAAGTTCTCTTGGGATTCCATTGGAGATGTGGTAGAAGGACGAAGAAATTTAGGCGAGGATATGCCGGTTTTTATATACCGTTTACTTCAATATACCATTAAAGATGAAATTGCCAAACGATATGGAAATGAAATAACGATTGATATTTTTAGAAATGCCGGAGAGCTGGCCGGAAAAGAATTTACCAACCATCTTTTAAATGTATCGCTTCCCTTTCCTGAGTTTATTGCCCATTTACAAGATGTGCTTGAAAACAGTAAAGTGGGAATCCTGAGAGTGGAAGAATTTAATATGGAAACCGGAAAAGCCATTTTAACGGTGGGAGAAGATCTAGACTGTTCAGGACTTCCTATAACTGGGAAGACGGTATGCAACTATGATGAGGGCTTTCTAGCCGGAATTTTAAAGGTTTATACAAAAAAAGAATATGTTGTAACGGAGATAGACTGCTGGGCAACCGGTGCCAGGGTGTGTAGATTTGAAGCACATATTGTAAACACCAATGAATGATAGAAATGGTACGAAGACCTTTCAAAGTATCGGCTTTATGTAATTACCCAGTTAATTAAAAGATACAGGAAAGAAAGGGGATAGGATAGAGATGAAGGAGCAGGATATTGAATTACTATTTCAGCAAATAAAAAGCATAATATTAAACAAGCCCATTTTAGCAGAAATGAAAAGCAACACGGAAGAACTACAGGATTTGCAGGAATTGATCGACTATCTTGCTCAGTGCTTATCCGAATCGGATGAATTTCTCCAAAATTTATCTCGAGGTAATTTAGAAGCACCTACTCCAAGCAGATACAATTTTTTAGCAGGAGGTTTGAAAGACTTACATGCAGGATTGCGGCATTTAACCTGGCAGACGAATCAGGTAGCAAACGGAGATTATGGACAAAGGGTTAGTTTTTTAGGGGAATTTTCAGAATCATTTAACAAAATGACTGGCCAGTTGGAAGAACGGGAAACAAAGCTAAAAAAGCAGACCCAGGTTATTACAAAATCAATGGATTTACTGGTTGCAATCATGGGAGGCCTGACAGACTGGATTATAGTTACGGGTGTAGAAGGGGGAGAAATCCTTTATGCAAATCCATCCGCAAAAAAAATGTTTTATAATCCGGAAACGGAACAATTTATTTGTGGAAACTACTGTGAGTTAATACAACATTTGCGTTCCTATAAAATGAGCAATATTACACAGACCTATGAATTCCACTGTCCTTTCAGTGAAATATTTTTATACACCAAATCATTTTTAATTGAATGGGATCAAAAGGTGGCATATGCACATTTGATTTCAGATGTTACGATGGATCGAGAAGAAAAAGAAGAGCTGGAAGAAATGGTTTTTAAAGATGAACTAACCGGAGTATATAATCGCCGGTATGGTATGCAACAATTGAGTTCTTATATTTCGGAAAAAGGAACTTTTTCTTTTTGCATGGTTGATTTAGATAAATTGAAGACGGTAAATGATCGGTTTGGACATACAGCAGGAGATGCGTATATCAAAACAGTAAGTGATGAAATGCGTAAAGTTAGTGACAATGCAGATAGTATATGCCGCATTGGGGGAGATGAATTTATAATGATTCTTCCCAACTGCAGGGAAGAAATAGCAGAAAAAAAATTATGCGAGTTGAATGAAAAGCTAGACTCCTACAAAAGGAAGTATGAAATGTCCATTAGTTATGGAATTGTATTTGTTACAGGGAGCAGCAATATGCAGCTAGAAGCAATTTTGGAGCAGGCAGATGAAAAAATGTATTTTCAAAAAAACAAGAAAAAAGTAAGGAGAGATAGTTAAAAACAGGTAAACGCAACAAGATTACAACCGGGTGGTCTTTGTGTAATACCTTGGACAAAAGGGAATCAGGTGAAGTCCTTGTTTGAAGGACAAAAGATAGACACAAGAAGACTGAAAGAAGGAAGAGAACTATTGTTTATTCAGCAAGACGAAGTTTTTAGAGAAGATTTTGATTTTGGTATCTTACCCAAGGAACAATGGTGTGCTTATTTCAATCATGGAATGATGTTTATTATAACAAGCCCGGTGATTAAAGAAAACATAGAATATGTAGATGGTATAAACATTGCAGTTCGAGGATTACGGGATAATTTGGAAGTGGAAACACGTTCTCCCATATATCAGGTAAAATCAAGTGAAAAAATAACCCATGTTGAGGTTTTCAATATATTTTCCAGAAATTATACTCCAAAATCAGAAGAAGAAGCACAGGCAGCATTAAAAGATAATAAATATTTTTATGAATTTGTAAAAAAACCGGTCTGTGGTTTGGATTATTAATTTATGGTATTCTAAATTTTCATATAAGGATTTATAGTAAAATATTCATAGCAAAGGTTATGAATATTTTTTTTGTGAAATTTATACAAAAAAATCACTTTTTTTTGTGAAATTTATACAAAAAAATCACTTTTTTTTGTGAAAAAACGGTATTTACGTAAGAAGAAGAGTAGGGTAATATATAGACATGAAAGGTAATACCTATTACCTAATACCAAAACAACCGTTACATTTCTAAGGAGGATATAAAGATGAGTTATCAAGAACATGCATTTTACTTAAGAAGAGCAATTGAAATTTCTAAAGAAGCACGGGCTGCAGGGAATACACCATTTGGAGCGTTACTGGTATACAAGGACGGAGCCATTGTAATGGAACAGGGTAATATTGAAATTACAGAAAAGATTTGTACCGGACATGCGGAAGCATCTTTGGCAGCCAGAGCTTCTCATGAATTTTCAAAAGAGTATTTATGGGATTGTACACTTTATACAACAGCAGAGCCATGCGCTATGTGTGCAGGTGCAATTTACTGGGCGAATATCGGAAGAGTTGTATACGGAATGACAGAGCGCCGTTTGCTAGAATTAACCGGAAGCAATGAACAAAATCCGACCTTTGATCTGCCTTGTCGTGAAGTATTTGCAAAAGGACAGAAACAAATTACAGTAATTGGACCGATCGAAGAAGTTGAAGTAGAAGCAGCTAAAGTGCATGAGGGCTATTGGGACTAATTAAAATCAGAAAGGAGTTCATCTTATGAATGATGTATTTTCGGAAAAAGTAAGTATTGGCAAAAACTTGATGATTGGTTTTGAACATGTATTGGCCATGTGCCCTGGAACCATTGCCGTTCCACTGATTATGGCAGGTGCAATGGGACTGGACCCAAAGACAACGGCATTTTTAGTTTCTGCCAATCTTTTTACTAGTGGAATTGCAATTCTGATTCAGGTATTTGGACTTGGAAAATTGATAGGATCAAAATATCCGATTATACTGGGATCCTCTTTTGCACCATTAGCCCCTATGATTTTGATTGGCAGTACCTATGGACTACCAACTATGTTTGGAGCCATTATGGCATCTGCTGTGGTTATTTTTATTCTTTCCTTTTTTATGGATAAGATACTTTTATTATTTCCACCGGTTGTAATTGGTACCTTTGTTACTTTAATTGGTGTCAGCCTTGCACCCACTGCAATTAAAGATTTAGCAGGAGGAATGGGAAGTGCAGACTTTGGTTCCGTGCAAAACTTACTTTTAGGACTGGGAGTCCTTCTATCCATTATTTTAATTGAAAAATTTGGAAAAGGTCTATTTAAAGCAATGTCACTTTTAGTGGGAATTATTGGCGGAACGATAGTGGGTGCACTTCTTGGAATGGTAAACTTTGCACCAATTGGGGAAGCTTCATGGTTTCAAATCGTAACACCATTTCACTTTGGAGCACCACAGTTTGAAGTGGGTTCCATTGTTATTATGACAATTTTCTGCATTATTAATATGATACAATGTATTGGCGTATTTTCTGTTTTAGATGTGATTGCAGGAACCAATACCGATACGGCAACCAAGAAAAAAGGAATTAAGGCACAGGCGGTTTCTCAGCTTATATCGGGAGCGTTTAACTCAGTACCTTCCACCATGTTCAATGAAAATGTCAGTCTGATTGATTTAACAAAGGTTAAGAGTCGTTCTGTGGTTGCAACAGCAGGAATTATGCTGGTTATCATTGGAGTTTTTCCAAAGATATCGGCGATTATCACCATTGTTCCCAAGGCTGTTTTAGGTGGAGCAACCCTTGCACTCTTTGGAATCATTACAGCATCTGGAGTTTCTATGCTTGCAAAACTTAACTTTTTTGAAAATAATAACTTTACCATAGTAGGAACTAGTATTGCAATTGGTGTGGGTGCAACCTTTGCTCCGGAAATATTTGCAAAATTACCTACAACAATCAGCATGATCTGCAGCAACGGACTTTTTATGGTAAGTGCTTCGGCTATCTTATTAAACCTCATCCTAAATGGACGTAAGAGTTTGAAACGGGAATAGTTCCTTAGGATGGCTATGGATTGACAAATTTCTTCGAATCTCGTATGCTTAGGATAGAATTAAGATGAAAATATGGGATAAGGTTGTAAGAAAAACAGAATCAACCTCCTTGACTTAAGGGTTTGCGAAAGCAGGCGGATAGGAGAAAAATGGAAAAACTTCGCTTAAATGAATTGTCCCTTTCGGAGCAGACAAAGGTACAAATTCAAAAATATATTTATCAAATGGATTTGAAACAATCCAACAAGCTTCCAAGGGAAGAAACACTGGCAGAAATGATAGGTGTCAGCCGAATTACCATTCGAGCAGCCTTGAATGATTTGGCATCCCAGGGACTGATTTTTAGAAGGCAGGGAAAGGGTACTTTTGTTAATGTGGATTCACTAAACATAAAGGTAAAATTTAATCCAGCTATGGAATTCACCCAGATGATTAAAGATAGTGGCTACCAGCCATCGGTAAAGCTCCTAAATATCAAGATGGTTCCTTGGGACAAACGAATCGGAGAATTGCTGCAAGGGGAACCGGAGGAAAAATTAGTACTGACAGAAAAGTTTTTTATGGCAAATGAAAAGATATGCTCTTACTGCAGGGATTACTTTACACCGTCTTTAATAGGCGGTGTAGAGGCGTTTGAGCAGTTTTCTCAATATGAAAATTCTGTTTTTGATTATATCTATAACTTATCCGGTGCGAAGATTGAATGGGATAAAGTGGAAATTGATACTGCCATATCTACGGAGGTACCGGATTTATATAAATATACAGATATGAAAGAGATGGGAATTAAGTCGCTGCTTCTATTAAGAGGAGTCAATTATAGTACAGAAGATAAACCCCTTGTCTATGCAGAAGAGTATATTGATACCAGTTTGATTAAGTTTAGCATGATACGCCAGAGAATGATTCACTATCATTGAGTCGTAACCTTTGATTTACAAATTGTTCCAAACGCACTTGACAAGATGAAGGATTAGCGATAAACTCTAATGTGATTACATGATGACAAGGATTGCAGGTTGTGGAAAGGTATGGTTATGAATATGGCAAAGAAAAAGATAGTGAAGGAAAAAGCAAAAGTACCTATGACGGAAATTGCAAAACAGAAACCATCAGATACAAAGGTAGAAGAGAAGATGGATGCAGTAGAAGTAAGAGAAGAAATAGAAGAAATAGAAGAAATAGAAGTAGTGGAAGAGCAGGAAATACAGATGAAAGAAGAGCTTGTTGAAGAAAGCATGCATATAGAGATTGCAGATAAAACTTTTACACAGGAAGATTTTATTAAAACAGTAAAAGATATCTGGAAATGTGATTTAAGTAGAGAAAGTAGTGAGATTAAATCGATTGATCTTTATGTAAAACCAGAAGACAGCAAGGTTTATTATGTTATTAACAACGAAGAAACAGGAAGTTTTTGCATCTAGTATTAAATCATAAAAGAAGTACATAGTGAGTGGCAGAAAATAGAATAGAAATAAGAAAAGCACTGGTGGAATCCGGTGCTTTTTTGTGTAATTGGAAAGTGCTCCTATTGCATAATATCCATGCTTAAATGTTAGAAGATAGGGCCTCGTATATTAAAAAAATATAAACTAATTGACAGTGTCTCCAGGGAAGGATTATAATCAAAAAGATTCCGACCGACTGGTCGGTCAAAATTAAAAAAGCCCAGGAGGAAAACTATGTTATCAAAATTTAGTGTAAAGAAACCCTATACGGTATTGGTTACGGTTTTACTAATTCTTATTTTAGGAGTTGTCTCTTTTACAGAAATGACACCGGATTTACTTCCCAGTATTGAACTTCCTTATGTAGTAGTCATGACAACTTATGTGGGAGCCAGCCCGGAGGAAGTAGAAACTACCGTTACAAAACCGGTGGAGCAGTCTTTAGCAACTCTGAATAATATAGAAAATGTAAGCTCTACATCCTCTGAAAATATGTCAATGGTTGTTCTGGAATTTGCAGAGGATACGAACATGGATGCAATCGGAGTAGACATTCGTGAAAAATTAGATGCCATCAAAGGATATTGGAATGATAGCGTGGGATCTCCCCTTGTTATGAAATTAAATCCGGATATGATGCCGGTTATGGTGGCAGCCGTTGATGGAGAGGGCATGAATACAATAGAGGCTTCTTCCTATGTAGAAGAAGAAATATTACCGGCATTGGAAAGTACAGAAGGAGTAGCCAGTGTCATGGCAACTGGTTTGGTGGAAAACCAGATTCAGGTAGTAATCAATGAAAAAAAGATAGATAAACTTAATAAAAAAATAGAAAAAGCCATCAATAAACAAATGCAAGAAGCGGAAGAAAAACTTGAAAATGCAAAATCAAAGATTTCTTCCGGAAAAAAGGAACTAGAACAAAAAAACATAGATTTAGCCAAAGGAATGACCCAGGCTTCTCAGGCACTGACAACAGCGCGCATGGAAATTTTAAAAAATGAAATAAAGATGGCAGACAGTGGGGCAGAACTTCAGGAAAAAGAGGCGGAGCTTCAAAAAGCAGAACAGGAACTTCAGGAAAAAGAAGCAGAGCTTCAAAAAGCAGAACAGGAACTTTCAAAAAAGAAAAAAGAATTTTCCGAGAAAGAAGAAAATTCAATAAAACAAGAGGAGGAAGCCTTAACCGGAATAAAACAGGAATTAATCGCAGCAAGAAAGCAATTAGAAGAAGGAAAAGCTGCGCTGATTGCAGGAAAAGAACAGTTCACCTTTGGTGCAGAACAGATAAAAGAAGGAAAAGCAGAACTAAACCAAAAAGAAGAACAACTGGAAGAAAAGAAGTCTAGTTCACAAACCCAGATAAACAATGCGTCCGGACAACTTACCAATGGAGAAAAAGAGTTGGAAAATCAACTGGATGCTTTTGACGAAACAAAGGAAAGTACCCTAAAAGCTGCCAGGGTAGAAGACAAAATAACATCCGATATGGTTTCTTCTATTTTGCAGGCACAGAATTTTTCCATGCCTGCAGGGTATGTACAAGAAGAGGGTGCAGACTATCTGGTTCGGGTTGGTGATAAATTAAAAGATTTGGATGAAATAAAAAATCTGGTTTTATTTGATTTGAATCTGGATGGTATAGAAGCAATTACCTTAGAGGATGCCGCTGATGTGTTTTGGAAGGACAATGCTCAGGAAACTTATGCAAAAATAAATGGAAATCCGGGAGTTATGCTATCTTTTCAAAAGCAAACATCCTATAAAACGGCTACGGTAGCCGATTCCCTTCATGAAAAATTTGATGAAATTTCTCATGCAAATCCAGATATACATTTTACAACATTAATGGACCAGGGTATTTATATTCATATGGTAATTGATTCCGTACTGAATAATCTGGTTATGGGTGGAATTCTTGCAATTCTTATTTTGCTTATTTTCTTAAGAGATATAAAACCAACGGCTATTATTGCCTGTTCCATTCCAATTAGTGTTATTTTTGCAATTGTATTGATGTATTTTTCAGGTGTAACCTTGAATATTATTTCCCTTTCCGGTTTGGCGGTTGGGGTAGGAATGCTGGTGGATAACTCCATCGTGGTAATTGAGAATATTTATCGACTGCGAAATAAAGGTGTTTCCCCTATCAAAGCAGCCATTACCGGAGCAGCCCAGGTAAGTGGCGCCATTATTTCTTCAACCTTAACAACGGTTAGTGTATTTCTTCCTATTGTGTTTATCAAAGGAATCAGCCGGCAATTATTTATGGACATGGCGCTTACCATTGGATATTCACTGATTGCCAGTTTAATCATTGCGTTGACTGTAGTTCCTGCCATGTCTTCGAAAATGCTAAGAGAGACGAAAGAAAAAAAACATGGATTTTTAGATGGAGCCATTGGTATTTATGAAAAAGTGTTGAAAGGAGCCCTCAGAGTTAAACCTTTGGTACTCCTGCTGGCTGTTGGAATTTTAGTGGGAAGTATTTTTGGTGCCATGAAGAATGGAACGGCTTTTATGGAGGAAATGGATAGTACGCAAATATCCGTTGCTATGCAGATGCCACAGAAGACAACCTTAGAAGATACCGTAGCCATGTCGGACCAAATTATAGAAAAAATTCAGCAGATAGAGGATGTGGATACCGTTGGAGCTATGCTTTCCGGTGGAAATGGAGGTATGGGAGGAAATACCAGTACCGATGCAGTTTCCATTTATGCACTGCTCAAAGAAAATAAAAAACATACAAGCCAGGAAATTGCAGGAAAAATAGAAGAGGCATGCAAGGACTTTCCCTGTGAATTGAAGGTAAGTGCTTCCAATATGGACATGAGTGCATTGGGAGGATCGGGAGTTACCATTGAAGTCAGAGGAGCGGAAATAGATACCCTAAAATCTTTAGCCAATGAGGTTGCTTCTTCTCTTGAGAAAGTAGAAGGAACGCAGAATATTTCCAATGGAATAGAAGATGCAACAGAGGAAATTCGTATTGTTGTAGACAAAGAAAAGGCAATGAAGAAAGGATTTACGGTTGCTCAGGTATATGGAGAGATAAAGAATGCAATTGCGGATGCTGCAGCCGCTACGGAACTTTCCATGGAGGGAAGTGAATATGAAATTCTTGTTTTGACAGATAAGAAGGAATCTATGAGCCGTGAGGACATCAAAAACTATGTTATGAAAACTACGGATGCCAATGGAAAAGAGAAAAAAGTCAAATTAAAAAATATTGCAAATATTACAGAAGACTATAGCCTTTCTACAATTTCAAGGGATTCCCAACAAAGATATCTTTCTGTTACATCAGAAATAAAAGAGGGCTACAATATTGGTAATGTAAGCAAAGATGTAAAAAAGATGGTGGATAAAATTGAAATTCCAAGTGGATATAAGGTGGTATATACCGGCGAAAATGAGACCATCAATGAGGCACTGTATCAAATGGTAAAAATGCTGCTCCTAGCCATTGCCTTTATTTATTTGATTATGGTTGCACAATTTCAATCCCTTCTTTCTCCATTTATTGTTATGTTTACCATACCATTGGCTTTTACAGGAGGATTTTTAGGATTACTGATTACCGGAAAGGAAGTAAGTGTTATCGCAGCACTTGGTTTTGTTATGCTCTCCGGGGTAGTTGTAAATAATGGAATTGTACTTGTAGATTATACGAATCAGTTAAGGCGAGAAGGAACATCCAAAAAGGAAGCCATTATAGAAGCGGGGAAAACAAGAATGCGCCCAATCTTAATGACAGCACTGACAACAATTCTTGGACTTTCTACCATGGCATTTGGAATTGGTATGGGATCAGAAATGATGCAGCCAATTGCCATTGTTACAATTGGTGGTCTGCTTTATGCAACCATTACAACATTGTTTGTAATTCCGGTGTTATATGATTTGTTCCATCGCAAAGAGATGAAAATAATTGCAAAAGAGGAACTGGAACTATATAAGGAAGAGGTATAGGAGAAAATGGAATTTTATATGAAAGAAGAGGAAAAAATACCTTCCAAAGTGGTGGCTATTTTTGAAAGCCTTATTCGATTAAGAGACAGTGGAAGCGATTTAAGTAAAATAAAAGTTGCAGACATTGCCAAAGAGGCAGGAATAGGGAAGGGCACCATTTATGAATATTTTTCTTCAAAAGAAGAAATTATAATGAAATCCATAGTTTTTGAGTACTGCAAAGAATTCATAACCCTTCAGACAGTAATGAAGAAAGCAAAAGATTTTGATGAAAAACTGAACCTTGTTTTAGATTGGCTGAGTGCTAATGTACAAAAAGCCTTTCTTATGATACAAAAGATTCAAAAAGATGAAACACAAAATTCGGGAAATAGTCATTTTTGCCGTGAATTGATGGGTGTTGGGGTGCTGGAATTAATGGATGAATTGGCGGAAAACTTGTTGGAATGTGGAATTTCAGAAGGAAAAATTCAGGCACCGGCCAACCGTATGGAACGGGATATGATTTTATCGGGAATGGCAGCTTCTTTTATGTGCTACATTTCTCATAAGGACATTTATAAAGAGAATTCGTATGAAGAAGCTGAAAATTGTGCAAAAAGGATACTTTTATCCTCCCTTAGCAAATAAAGTTTTCTACGGTCTCTTTAAGAAAAAGTGGAAAATTTACGAAAAATGACTTATAATAAGGAGAAGTATGGAAAGCAAGGGAGTTTATATTATGGATATTTTAAAACAGATTAAAGAAGAATTAGGAATAGAATTATGGCAGGTGGAAGCGGTTGTAGGTTTAATTGATGAAGGAAATACCATTCCTTTTATTGCAAGATACCGAAAAGAAAAACATGGAGCACTGGATGATGAACAACTTCGTAACCTAAATGAACGTTTGCTTTATCTTCGCAATCTGGAAGATAAAAAGACACAGGTGTTGGCAAGTATTGAAGAGCAGGGAAAGCTCACTGAAGAATTGAAAAATCAAATTCTGGCAGCAGCAACCCAGGTAGTAGTAGAGGATTTGTACCGCCCCTATCGTCCAAAGAGAAGGACAAGGGCTACCATTGCAAAAGAAAAAGGGCTGGATGGACTGGCAGAAATCATTTTGGCTCAAGAGACCAAGGAACCAATGGAAGTGGAGGCAAAGGCTTTTGTTTCAGAGGAAAAAGAAGTAAAAAATGTAAAAGAAGCCATTGCAGGGGCAATGGATATTATTGCAGAAGGTATTTCAGATGAGGCCGACTACCGTATTTACATCCGTCAAAGTATGATGGAGGAAGGCGTCCTTGTTTCTACGGCAAAAGATGAAAAAGTGCAGTCTGTATATGAAATGTATTATGCTTTTGAAGAAGCAGTCAACAAAATTGCAGGACACCGAATACTGGCATTGAATCGTGGAGAAAATGAAAAAATTCTTACAGTAAAAATAACAGCACCGGAAGAGCGCATTTTGCGTTACCTTAATAAAAAAATCATAACCCGGGAAAATCCAAACACAACGCCGATTTTAATGGATACCATAGAAGATAGTTATAAACGTTTAATCGCACCGGCAATTGAACGTGAAATTCGAAATGAATTAACGGAGAGAGCAGAAGATGGAGCCATTAAAGTCTTCGGTAAAAATCTGGAACAATTGCTTTTGCAGCCGCCAATTGCAAATAAGGTGGTTCTTGGATGGGATCCTGCGTTCCGTACAGGATGCAAACTTGCAGTAGTAGATGGAACGGGTAAGGTTTTGGATACAACGGTGGTTTATCCTACGGTACCACAAAACAAAGTGGAGCAGACCAAAAAGATAGTAAAAGACTTAGTAAACAAATACCAGATTGATTTGATTTCTGTGGGGAATGGAACGGCATCCCGTGAATCCGAAATGATTATTGTGGATATGCTAAAAGAAATAGACCGCCAAGTGCAGTATGTAATTGTAAATGAAGCGGGCGCATCGGTTTATTCAGCAAGTAAGCTGGCAACCGAAGAATTTCCAAATTATGATGTGGGACAAAGAAGTGCCGCTTCTATTGCAAGACGGTTACAAGATCCCCTGGCGGAACTTGTTAAAATTGATCCACAGTCTATTGGTGTTGGACAGTACCAGCACGATATGAACCAGAAGAAACTAGGCGAAGCTCTGTCTGGTGTGGTGGAGACTTCGGTAAATAAAGTGGGTGTAGATCTAAATACAGCATCCGCTCCTCTTTTAGAGTATGTTTCCGGCATTTCAAAAGCAATTGCAAAAAATATTGTAGTATTTCGTGAGGAGAATGGTAAATTCACGAACCGAAGACAACTTTTAAAAGTTGCAAAGCTTGGACCAAAAGCCTATGAACAATGCGCTGGATTTATGAGGATTGCAGACGGAGAAAATCCTCTGGATGCAACCAGTGTACATCCGGAATCTTATGATGCTGCAAAGGCACTGATGGAGACATTGGGATGGACCATGGAGGATGTTAGAAAAGCACAGGAAGAGACTAAGAAAAATAAAGAAGCAAAGAAGCCCCAAGCTTCCGAAAAAAAAGAGAAAAAGAAGAATGTAGTGGTAAAACAGCAAAACACAGCGTTGGGTCAGGCGCTTCTTCAGGCAATGGAAAATGGAAAAGCAAATGAGACAGGAAAAGAAGACGCAGAAAATGATATAAATAATCAGGTAAAAACCAAAGGAAGTCTAAGCCAGAAGATTAAAAATAAAGAAAAACTGGCACAGGATTTGAATATTGGTTTAATGACTTTGGATGATATATTAAAAGAATTAGAGAAACCGGGAAGAGATCCCCGGGATGAAATGCCAAAACCAATTCTTCGTACCGATGTACTGGATATGAAAGATCTAACAGAAGGAATGGTTCTAAAAGGAACGGTTCGAAATGTAATTGATTTTGGTGCATTTGTTGACATTGGTGTGCATCAGGACGGGCTGGTTCATATTTCTCAATTAAGCGATAAAAAATTTGTGAAACATCCTCTGGACGTAGTTAGTGTTGGAGATATTGTAGACGTAAAGGTTATGAGCGTTGACCTGCCAAAGAAGCGTATCCAGTTAACAATGAAACTGTAATCTGAAATAGTAATCTGAAAGGTACGTGGCTATAATAAATGATAGAATTTAAAAGACCTACATTAGAAGATAAGACTTGGATGGAAAAAAAAATAAAAGAATCCGATTTTCGCGGATGTGAATATTCTTTTGGAAACCTTTATATATGGAGAACGCCATCCAACGTAAAGGTTGCTTTGGTAAAAGATTTACTATGTTTTATTTCGGATTCAAAGGAAAAGGAGATTGTTTATAATTATCCAACGGGACAAGGCAACGAAAAAGAAGTTATAGAACTCTTGATAGAGGATGCCCGGAAGAAAGGATTTCAGCCTTCTTTTCGAGGAATATTAGAAGAACAAAAGGAAAAAATGGAAGAAATGTTTCCGGAAAAGTTTTCCTTTTCTACGAACGAGGGAGAATGGGATTATCTGTATCCTGTAGAAAAGCTTACTACCCTCCCAGGAAAAAAATATCATGGAAAAAGAAATCATATTGCTCGGTTTAAGGATGCCGGAGACTGGTCCTATGAGGCAATAACAGAAGAAAATCTTTCAGAGTGCGAAGAAATGAACCATATCTGGTGTAAAGAATATGGATGTGGAAAAGGAGAAAGTGCAAGGATAGAACAATGTGCGGTAGAACAAACGTTTCGGCATTTTAAGGAACTTGAATTTGAAGGAGGACTTTTACGTAAAGGTGGAAAAGTAATAGCTTTTAGTATTGGAGAACCGTTAAATTCGGATACGTATGTGGTGCATATTGAAAAGGCATTTCCGGAAATACAAGGAGCCTATCCCATGATTAACCAACAATTTGTAGAACACAATATGCAGAAATTTACTTATGTGAACAGGGAAGAGGATATGGGAGAGGAAGGACTTCGTAAAGCAAAAATGTCATATAAGCCAAACCCACATTTAAAGAAATATGTGGCGGTATTAAAATGATAACCTGGGCAAAAAAAGAATGGATACCAGATTTAAAACAAATTTGGAAATGTTGTTTTCAAGATGAGGATTCCTACATTGATTTTTATTTTTCAAACCGTTTTAAAGAAAATAATATGATCGTATTTTTGGAAGAAAACAGGCCCATTGCCATGGCGTCTTTACTGCCGGCTGTTTGTTGGGAAACAGAGGATGGAAGAAAGAAAAGCAACTTGTTTTACATCTATGCAGTGGCTACGGCGCCCGCTTTTCAAGGACGGGGAATTAGTTCCCAACTAATGAAATATAGTATGGATTTTTTGGAAAAAAACAATGCCATTGGAATTTTGGTTCCGGCGGAAGAACGTTTAATTCCCTTTTATAAAAAAAGAGGATTTTATCCGGCGATAAAACTTCCGGAAAGAAAAAGCCAAAGATACACAGAAGACCTTAAGGCAGCAGAAATAATATCGTTGGAAGAGAAGGAAACAGACTTTAAATTTAGTGAAATAAACCCAAAGGAATATAAAAAAATTCGGGACTGCCATTTTGCAGGCCGAGGTTATGTAGAATGGGATGAAGAATCGATACAATATGCAATCGCCGAAAACAAAAAAAATGGTGGTTTTACCTATGGTTTTTTCTTTCAGGAACAACCCCACATTCTCATGGCATATCCTACAGAAAAGCAGTTATGTGTTCGTGAAACTACCCTTTCCAAAATGCAATGGAATCAATATGCACCAGTGCTGGCAGACAAATTAGACTGCAGGGGATTGTATCAAAAGCCACTTTTTTCTATGAGTAATCGAAAGAAGTGGGATGAAAATGGTTATCTTGGATTAACATTGGATTAATAAAAAAGCCCTTCTATTCTGATTTTAAATCAGAACAGAAGAGCTTTTTAAAATTTTATGCGTTTGTAACAATAACCGGACTAAGTTCCGGACGTGCATAGGTACTGCCTACAAGATAGACGGTATACATTTCATTTCCCATAACCTCCAAAGAAAAGGTAATCAATGGACCGTAGCCGCTTCTAGGCTGAATTCCCGGTGTAGATTGATAAACACTGATTCGGTAGCTGCCACGGTTTGCCTGCTTGAATGGTGAAATTTCAGTAAATGCAATATCGGAGAAAATAGTTTCTCCATTTTCAAGGGTAATATCAAAACTACCACTTCCATAAGAAAGATTTACAACTCGAAGACAGCCACTGCTCCAAGACTTGTTACTACAAAGCTGGTCGGAGACTTCGACTAATTGCAATCCACTTACGGAGTTTGTAATTGCAAAGGTAACCTGACTTCCTGCGAGAAAGGATATGGACTTTCGATACACAACATTACGAGGATTGGAAGCTTCTGCAATGGTAACGGTTCGATATCCAGAAGAAACCTTGTTATAAGAAGTAAGGTTTTCATAAGCAATTTTAGAAGTAATCATTTTTGGCCCGATGGAGATGGTAACGGGTGGATAACCTGCGGCTGCATGTAAAAATCGAACTTGTGCATAAGAAACCGATCCGGGGAAAATGGGAATAATAACGGAGCCGATTCCGCCACCTGGATAGTTTGGTTTATTTGGATAAATAGGTATGGATGGAAAATTCGGTACACTTGGAAAAACGGGGCGGTTTGGCTGATCAAAATCAGGAACCGGGAAATCCGAGGGAAGAGTCTGCAATGGATAATCTTCCGAAAAAGGTGATTCTTGTGTGGTAGAAGGTACTTGTTCGTTGTTCATTTTTCTATCCCTTTTTATGGTTTTAGTCTATCATATGTAAAAAAGAAAAAATGGTTCTGAGGATAGAAAAATAAATGAAAATTTCATCGGTTTGGATTATTTTGTTAGTCCATCAAAGAGGTTCCAAACCGTATTTTACGGTAGAACTTATATACGATCACGGCAGGCATACTTAAAGCTAGGTAAAAGGTTGGAATTCCACCCAAGAGGGCTAGGATAATAATAACTAAAACATTAGAAATGAGTTGCATAGGATGTTACCTCCATATATTTTTATTTTCGCTTTATTATAGTTTAAAGAGAAAAAAAAGAATATATTTTGGGGAAATTCTTAGCATTAAATTAACACAGAGAAAATGGTTCCTATTAAATTAACATAGAAGAAATGGTTCCTTGCTTTTTAAATCAAGCAGTGGTACAATTCCTCTAAAAAAAGGAGACAATAAAATGCAGGTAAGAAGAGCAAGAATAAACGATAAAAATAGAATCGTAGAACTACTCAATCAGGTGCTAATGGTGCATCATAATGGCAGACCGGACTTATTTAAGGAAAATTGCAGAAAATATACAGATGAAGAATTGGATGTATTGATGAAAGAAGAGAGCCATCCTATTTTTGTTGCGGTGGATGATAGGGACCAGGTTCTTGGATATGCATTCTGTATTATAAAACAAGCATTACATGATAATATTCTTACGGACATAAAGACCTTATATATTGATGATTTGTGTGTAGATGAGAAAATCCGCGGCCAGCATATAGGAAAAGCATTATATGATGCTGCCGTGGAATTTGCAAAAAAGCAAAACTGCTACAATCTTACCTTAAATGTCTGGTCCTGTAATGAGGAAGCCCTTCATTTCTATGAAAAATGTGGCTTGAATCCCCAAAAAATTGGAATGGAAAAAATCCTTCTATGATCGTTAGGATTATTTTGATTTCCAGATTTTACTTGGCTGGGCTTTTGCAGTAGGATAACGAAAAAGCAGTGTTTTTAAGGCCTCCCAGTTAAAGGGAAAAAGAGGCCAAAAATAACTTTTGTTTGCAAAGGTTGGTGTTGTAATAATAGAAATTACAATGAGAAAAAATCCGGCGATATAGCCCCATAGCCCAAAGAATCCGGTACAAAGCACCAAAAAGATACGATAAATCCGAATGGCTTCACCAAACTCCAAACTAGCAAGACTTAGTGTGACAAGCATAGTGGCGGCGCCGTAAAAAATAACTTCCAGACTGGCCCAGTTTAATTGTATGGCAGTATCACTGATAAGGAGACCACCAATAATTCCCAGGGAATTAGAAAATCCGCTGGAAGCATGAGCCGAAGAATATTTAAACAAATCCAGAGCAAATTCAATGAAGAGGACATAGAGAAACAGGGTTGCAGGAGCAAGGGGCTTACTGGTGAGCACATTCCAGGAAGCGGGTAAATTGGGAAAGTATGCACCCAATAAAAGAAAGGTTGGCAGCAAAAGGAGGCTTGCAATAGCACAAGCAAAACGAATCATACGTAAATAATTTCCGACGGAAGGACTTTTGTAATAATCTTCCGGACTTTGTGTAAACTCAAAAATTGTACAAGGCAGAATGAGTACAGAAGGAGAGGTATCCACTACAACCACCATATGACCTTCCATAAGGTAGCTGCAGGCAACGTCCGGTCTCTCCGTAAGATGAAAACTTGGAAGGGGATTACACCATCTTTTCTTCACAAGAAGCTCATCTAAACTTTTTGTTCCCATGGTTAGGGAAGTAACCTTTAGGGAATCTAACTTATTTTCAAGAGTAAGAAGCAGATCCTGGTCTGTTTTTCCTTCAATATAACCAATGGCAACATCGGTTTTACTGTCACTTCCTATAGATTTCATTTTAAAGGTTAATTTGGGATTACGGATTCTCCTTCTCATGAGTGCGGTGTTTATTAAAAGGGTTTCCACAAATCCATCTTTTGAACCTCGTGTAACTTTTTCTGAATCAGGTTCTTGAATGCTGCGGGAGGGATAGGTTCTGGTATCAATTATGATTGCCTGTGAAAATCCATCAATAAACAAAGCAGAAGGACCGCTTAAAACACTTTTAACAATACTATCCCAATCATTTACCAGTTCTGCCTGGGAGTAACCTATTTTTGAATTCATATACTTCTGAATATCTATAATTTTCATATCTTTTGTAAACAACGGATTTTGTAAATCAGAAAAAATAAGCTGCAAAAGGTCATTTCTGCAAAAACCATTAATTCCAATCCAAAAGGCACGGGTTTCTCCAAAAAATAAATGACGGGTTACAATGTCAAAACTTTTGCCAATGGGGAAAATATCCTTGGCACTTTGTATATTTTTATCAAGATGAGTGGATAAATTCATAAAAACTCCAATCTGATGTTTCTTTTTTATCTTTAGTATTTGTAAAATCATAAAAAATATGTGATAAAAAAAATCATTTTACATATAGATTTATGAGTATACCCATAAGGGGGATTTTATAATGATTGGAATTTTCTGGGCATTTTTAGGAACCTGTTTTACATTTTCTATAACCGCATTGGGAGCCTTTAATGTATTTTTTATGAAAAAGAAGATGAATACAAATTTTCAAAGTCTTTGCCTTGGGTTTGCGGGCGGAGTTATGATTGCAGCTTCCATCTGGTCACTTTTAATTCCGGCAATAGAAAGTGCAGAAGAAAACGGACAAATTGGATGGGCTGCGCCCACCGGTGGTTTTTTGACGGGAGTACTGCTTCTTTTCATACTGGATGAAATGATAAAAAAGAGAATGAAAAAATCTTTATGTATTTTAAATTTAGATAAAGGAACCGGAATGTTATTACTGGCAATTACCATTCATAATATTCCGGAAGGAATGGCCGTAGGCCTGGGATTTGCACTGGCAGCACAAAATCCGGAGAATCCGGCATATTTAACGGGAGCCATTGCCTTGGCAATTGGAATTGGAATACAAAACTATCCAGAAGGGACAGCGGTCGCCCTTCCCCTTTATCAGGCCGGAATGAAAAAGGGAAAAGCATTTTTAGCAGGAAGTATGTCTGCAATAGTGGAACCGATTTTTGGAGTATTGGCAGCCATGGTATCTGGGGCAATCCGTCTTTATATGCCCTGTTTTTTATCTTTTGCAGCAGGTGCTATGATTTACGTTGTGATTGAAGAACTGATACCGGAAGCCCATGCAGAAGGAAAAGAAAAAACAGGAACCCTGGGATTTGTAGCAGGCTTTGTGATTATGATGATCTTAGATGTTGCATTGGCGTAAAGCAAAGGAATAAAAAGTATGAAATGGGGGAGAATGAAGGTATTTGATAGGTAAGGAGAAAAATTATGCGAATACCAAAACATATTGGTATCATTCCAGATGGAAATAGAAGATGGGCGGAAGAAAGTGGAAAAAAACGGGAAGAGGGTTATCAACATGGTCTAAATCCCGGATTGGAAGTTTTACGTCTTGGAAAACAGTGTGGAATACAGGAAATAACATATTATGGATTTACACTGGACAATTGCAAAAGACCAAAAGAACAGGTGGAAGCCTTTAAAAAAGCCTGTGTGGATGCGGTTTCCATGATTCAAAAGGAAGATGCTTCGCTATTTGTAATAGGAAATACAGAATCGGATTGCTTTCCAAAAGAATTACTGCCCTATACTAAAAAGAGAGATTCCATGCAGCAGAAGGGAAAAATCAAAGCAAATTTTCTGGTAAATTATGGATGGGACTGGGATTTGAAAAATAATTTTGTATCAAAAGACATTTCACGGATAGATATGATTATTCGCTGGGGAGGAATGTGCCGGCTTTCAGGATTTCTTCCAATTCAATCGGTTTATGCAGATTTATATATTGTAAAGGAACTGTGGCCAGATTTTCAAAAAGAACAATTTATGGAAGCAATCCAGTGGTATCAAAAACAGGATGTTACTTTAGGCGGATGAAAAAAGGCATTCTCTCCATCTTAAAAGGAGAGAATGCCCGAAACAGGTTATTCTTCTATAATTGGCTGAAAAGTATCCACATCAAAAAGACCAATATCCAATAAACGTAAGTGTGGAATAACAGGAAGTGCAAGGAAAGAAAGTGTTATAAAAGGATCAATTTCCTGGGAAACTCCTAAAGTATGCGCGTAGGATAACATCTTACCTGCTTTTTCCTGTACGGTTTTACATGGAAGGGTACTCATAAGCCCACACACAGAAAGGGGAAGAACATCAATCACCCGGCCGCCGGAAGCAATTACGTAACCACCTTGGGTTTCACGGAGTTTTTCAACGGCAGCAATAAGATCGGCATCATTATCTCCGGCGGCTATAATATTATGGGAATCATGGGAAACACTGGTGGCAATTGCTCCATTTACAATACCAAATCCTTTAAGAGGAGCAACGCCAACTTTTCCACTTTTTCCGTGACGTTCCACTACACATAGTTTATTATATTCTTTATTGGGGGTAAAGATGCCATCCTTTTGTGGAATCCCCTCTTGCAGGTGGTTGGTAACCAACTGTTCCGGAACCATTTCCATAACATGATTTTTATCCCCGGCGAAGAGGGAAAGCTGCTCTTTTGTTAAGGACGGAAAGGTTACGGTATGTAAAAGTGCAGATTCCGGAACTTCATAATGCAATGAATTTAAAAAATCTTCCGTAATTACTTTTCCATCTTTTATTACGAAGTCTGTGGTTACCTGCTCAAGGTCACTCATAATAACTAAGTCGGCTTTATAACCTGCGGCAACGGCACCAAGGTCTTTTAGCCCATAAATCTGTGCGGCGGAAAAAGTTCCCATTTTAAACGCTTTTACAGAATCCATTCCCCGTGAAATAGCTTTTCGGATACAGTAACTGATATGCCCATAGCGTTCCATATCTTCCAGGTGACGGTCATCGGTACAAAAAGCACAACGTTCCAAAGGAATATTATTTTTAAGAAGTCCGCGAACAATAGCATCTAAATTCTTAGCACCGCTGCCTTCTCGGATTAAGATATGAAAACCTGCTTCGATTTTTTCCAAAGCTTCTTCAAATGTAACACATTCATGATCATTGTCTACACCGGATAAGCGATAGGTCTGGATCTGTTTATCTTTAATTCCGGGAGCATGTCCATCTGCGATTTTATTTTGAAACAAAGCAAGTTTATCCAGTGCTTTTGGTTCTCGATGCAAAACATCCAGAAAACACATCACTTCTCCAAGACCTAAAATTCTTGGATGATTCACATATTTCTCCATGTCCTTTGCTAAAAATTCTCCGGCACCATTGGTGTCATATTTTGTAGCAGGAACGGAAGACGGTACCATAATGTAAACGTTCAATGGAATGTTCTCTGTGGCATCCAGTAAAAAATCCATGGCTTCCGTTCCTCTAACGTTTACAAGCTCATGAGGATCTGCAATTAAAGTGGTAGTTCCGGACTTCAATAACATTTTAGATAACTCAATGGGTAGCACCATTGTAGATTCGATATGAATATGTGCATCAATGAATCCAGCAGAAATATACTTTCCGGTACAATCAATCTCTTCTTTCCCCTGATAATTTCCGATTCCAACAATGGTGTCGTCTACAATAGCCACGTCACCTTTGATAATACGTTCGGAAAATACATTAATGATAAATCCATTTTTTAAAACCAGGTCTGCTTTCTCTTCCCCAATAGAAACCGCCATTTTATAATTTTTGTCCATAAAAATCCCTCCTTTTTCTTTGAATAGTCTGAAAAAAATAGTATATCCATTATATGTTCTGAAAAGTTTTTTGTCAATCCATCCTGTCCCTTCCCAGAAAATTGTTACAAATTCGTATAATTTTTCTGAAAAAAAAAGGAAATAACAAGGTAAAGTCGAATAATAACAATAGTGGGTACTTTTCTAAGGGGAAAAGAATGGAGAGTCTTATGGAGAAAATGAATATTCGACAAAAAATGGAACAAAGGGAACATGAGATTTTGAGTCAGTATGCTTCCTTTAGCGATGAATCAAAGGGAAGAGACCAAAAAGAAGAACCTTGTGATATTCGACCATGTTATGAAAGAGACCGGGACCGTATTTTGCATTGCAAGTCATTTCGACGGTTAAAACATAAAACTCAGGTATTTTTATCACCAGCGGGAGATCACTACCGCACAAGATTAACGCATACGCTGGAAGTATCTCAAATTGCAAGAACCATTGCGAAAGCTCTGCGCTTAAATGAAGATTTAACAGAGGCGATTGCACTGGGACATGATTTGGGACATACACCATTTGGACATGCCGGTGAAAGGGCATTGAATAAAGTGTGCAAATATGGGTTTGAACATCACGAACAAAGCATTCGTGTGGTAGAGCGGTTAGAACGTGGTGGAATTGGAATGAATTTAACTTTTGAAGTAAGGGACGGAATACGGAACCACCAGACAAAAGGAAGACCTTCTACCTTAGAAGGAAAAATTGTAAGATTATCGGATAAAATTGCCTATATTAACCATGACATCGACGATGCGATTCGTGGACATATTATAAAAGAAGAGGATATTCCCATAGAATTTCGAAAAATTCTTGGATATTCTATTAAGGAACGTTTGAATACCTTAATTCACGATATGGTGTATCATAGTGAGAACCAAAATGATATCTTCATGTCAAAAGAAATTGAAGAAGCCATGTTTAATTTAAGAAAATATATGTTTCAGAATGTGTATACGAATCCAAAAGCAAAGGGAGAAGAAGGCAGAGCAGAAAATATGCTGATAGAACTGTATGAATATTATCTAGAGCATACGGAGGCACTTACTTCTGAATATTTTGAGATGCTGGAAACAGGGAAAGAACCGGTGGAACGTGTGGTATGTGATTACATAGCGGGAATGACGGATCGTTTTGCTATTGATACATTTACAGCAATTAAGATACCAACATTTTGGACCGTAAAATAGATAGATGCGCATAGGGTGTGTCGATAGGAGTTTGTATGTATTATCCGGAAGAAATTGTAGAAGAGGTCAGACAGAGAAATGACATTGTAGATGTAGTTTCTACCTATGTTAAGCTTCAAAAAAAAGGAAGCAACTACCTGGGTCTTTGTCCCTTTCATAATGAAAAATCGCCTTCCTTTTCGGTAAGCCAGGGAAAACAGATGTATTATTGTTTTGGCTGTGGAGTGGGGGGAAACGTATTTACATTTCTCATGGAATATGAGAACTATACATTTGCAGAATCTATGAAATTCTTAGCCCAGCGGGTTGGGATTAATCTGCCTGAAACGGAACTTTCAAAAGAAGACCGCATGAAAGCAGACTTAAGAGGACGGCTTTTAGAAATAAATAAAATAGCGGCAAACTATTTTTATTACCAACTAAAGTCAGAACAAGGAAAAATTGCCTTTAATTATCTAAAAGATCGGCAGATAACCCAGGAAACAATTCTTAAGTTTGGACTTGGTTATTCCAACAAGGTGAGTGGAAGTTTATATCAATACTTAAAGAAAAAAGGGTACGACGACAATCTCTTAAGAGAATCCGGTCTGTTTACCATGGATGAAAAAAAAGGAGCGAATGACAAGTTTTGGAACCGGGTTATGTACCCTATAATGGATGTGAACAACCGAGTCGTTGGCTTTGGTGGACGTGTTATGGGAGAGGGAACACCAAAATATTTGAATTCTCCGGAAACCAAAGTATTTGACAAGAGCCGTAATTTATATGGACTGAATTTTGCAAGGCAGTCACGAGAAAGAAATGTAATTATCTGTGAAGGATATATGGATGTGATTTCTCTTCACCAGGCAGGATTTACCAATGCAGTGGCTTCTCTTGGAACCGCATTTACAGGATTACAGGCAAATCTATTAAAGAGATATACCGATGAGGTACTGCTAACGTATGACAGTGACCGTGCCGGAATTAAGGCAGCACTGCGAGCCATTCCCATTCTAAAAGAAGCCGGGCTGACGGCCAGAGTGATTAACATGAAACCCTATAAGGATCCGGATGAATTTATAAAAGCATTGGGTGTGGAGGCATTTCAACAGAGAATAAAAGATGCAAAAAATGGTTTCTATTTCGAAATCGAGGTATTGGAACAGGAATTCAACCTATCGGATCCGGGAGAAAAAACAAGGTTTTTCAATGAAATAGCCAAAAAACTTCTTACATTTTCAGAAGAAATTGAACGAAATAATTATATAGAAGCAATGGATAGAAAGTACAGTATAGGCTTTGAGAATTTAAGAAAACTGGTAAATCGGTATGGTATGCAGGTTGTGGGTCAGCCTTATGAACTGAATCGAGAAAAATCTTCCATGAAAAAAAATAAAAACGAGGATGGATTTAAGCAGGCGCAGAAAATCTTACTAACATGGCTGATAGAAGATACCCGCCTTTTTGAAAAAATAAAAGGTATTATTACGGCGGCGGACTTTAAAGAAGAGTTATACGAAAAAGTTGCAAAAATGCTTTTCGAACAATATGAAGAAGGGGGAACGGTGACACCGGCTAAGATACTGAATCAATTTGAAAGTAAAGAAGAGCAAACCGAAGCAGCTTCTTTATTTAATACATCACTAAGCAGGGATATGAATCCAGTGGAAAGAGAAAAAGCGTTCAATGAAATTGTAATACGAATTAAAAAGTATAGTCTTGATTATACCAGTAAACACGTAACGGAAATTGAACAGCTCCAGAAAATTATTAAAGAACAGAGGAATTTACAAAAATTGCATATTTCTTTACAAGAAGGTTAAGACTATGCAGGTGTAGGAGGCAACTTATGGAAGAAAACAATATGGTTAAGTTTAGTGACAGGCTGAAAGAATTATTAGAATTTGCAAAAAAGAAGAAGAATGTTTTGGAATTTCAGGAAATTAATGATTTTTTTTCAGAGATGGAACTAGACGCCGAAAGGATAGAAAAAATATATATGTTTTTGGAAAGTAAGGGGGTTGATGTTCTTCGGATTACGGATGATGTTCCAGATGAGGATATTGCTCTGGAAGTAGAATCAGAAGTGGAGGAAGAAGAACTGGAGCTTGAGAATATTGATTTGTCTGTTCCTGATGGAATCAGTATTGAAGATCCGGTTCGTATGTATTTAAAGGAGATAGGAAAGGTACCACTTCTCACTGCAGAGGAGGAAATTGAATTTGCAAAACGAATGGAAAATGGAGATGCCGAGGCAAAAAAGCGTTTGGCAGAAGCCAATCTACGTTTGGTAGTCAGCATTGCCAAAAGATATGTGGGAAGAGGTATGCTCTTTTTAGATTTAATTCAAGAAGGGAACCTGGGACTAATTAAGGCCGTGGAGAAGTTTGATTACACCAAAGGTTATAAGTTTAGTACGTATGCTACCTGGTGGATTCGCCAGGCGATTACAAGAGCCATTGCCGATCAGGCAAGAACCATTCGCATACCGGTGCACATGGTAGAAACCATTAATAAGCTGATTCGGGTACAACGGCAGCTGTTACAGGAACTAGGACGGGAACCGGCCTTGGAAGAAGTGGCAGCAGAAATGAATATGCCTTTGGAGCGGGTGCGTGAAATTCAAAAGATTTCACAGGAACCGGTTTCCCTGGAGACGCCAATAGGAGAAGAGGAAGACAGTCACTTAGGTGATTTTATTCAAGACGATAATGTACCGATACCTGCGGATGCAGCGGCATTTACTTTATTAAAAGAACAACTGGTAGAGGTTCTTGGGACGCTAACGGAAAGAGAACAAAAAGTACTGCGTCTTCGATTTGGTTTAGATGATGGAAGAGCTCGTACCTTGGAAGAAGTAGGAAAAGAATTCAATGTTACCCGTGAAAGAATTCGGCAAATTGAAGCAAAGGCACTTCGTAAACTTCGTCATCCAAGCAGAAGTCGAAAACTAAAGGATTATTTGGAATAATCAAGTGATACGCCATCGCCGTATCACCATTACATACAGGAGAACATAAAAGAAATGATACAATTATCAAAACGGCTTAAAATGGTAGCCAACATGGTAACGCCAGGGAACAGAGTAGCGGATATCGGTTGTGACCATGGACATACCTCTATATATTTGGCAGAAAACAATATTTCAAAAGAAATATTGGCCATGGATGTTGGTGAGGGACCGTTGGGACATGCAAGGGAAAATATTGCACTCTATGGTTATGAAAAAGAGATACAAACAAGATTATCGGATGGTGGAAAAGAGCTAAATCCCGGTGAGGTGGATACCCTTCTAATTAGTGGAATGGGAGGAGCGCTGATTGTAAAAATACTCAAAGAGAGTGAAGAGGTTGTTCATGAAATTTCAGAACTGATTTTACAACCACAGTCAGAAATAGGGATGGTGCGAAGATATCTTCACAAGATTGGATTCTATATTTTAAAAGAAGATATGCTGACGGAAGAAGGAAAACGTTATACCGCAATACATGGAAAAAAAGGAAAGGAAAGGTATGATAATCCTCTTTTTTATGAATATGGTAAAATTTTATTAGAAGAAAAAAACCAGTCTTTATATGAATACTTAAATTATGGAATACAAAAGAATCAAATAATTATCAAGGAATTGAAGGAACAGACATATGATAGAAACAAACAAAGAAAAAGTGAATTGGAAACCGAAGTTATGTGGATGAAAGAAGCAATGGAATTTTATAACCGGGAGGATGTAAGCAATGGAGAAGATTAGATTGACAATCAATGGAGTGGAGCGGGAATATCCTTACGGAGTATCTTACAGGACAATAAGTAAAGATTATGAAAAAAATTTTATAGATGATATTATTCTTGTAAAACTTAATGGAAACTTAAGAGAATTGAATACCATGGCTACAAAAGACGGAGAGCTGGAATTTCTAACGACTGCAGACACCAATGGACTTAAGACCTATACGCGGGGCATGACCATGTTGCTGATGAAAGCAATTTATCAGATTATCCATGAAGATAAGATAAAAAAAGTATCCATTGAACATTCCATTGGTCCGGGATATTACGGTGAAATTGAAATGGAAGGGGATCTAACGGAAGAGCTTCTTGAAGAAATTGAACAAAGAATGAGAGAATTTATAGAGCAGGATATTGAATTTAAGAAATATTCAATCAGTACCCGGGATGCAATTGAAAAATTTCATAACTATAAGATGTATGCAAAGGAAAGATTATTTCAATATAGAAGAGTGTCAAAGACAAATATTTATGGATTGGGAGAATTTGAAGATTATTTTTTTGGTTATATGCCGCCAAGCACAGGCATGCTAAAATATTTCAAGTTAATTCGTTATAGCAAAGGATTTATTTTGCAGCTTCCAACCCGTGAGAATACAAAGAAGGTTCCTGATTTCAAGCCAGCAGAAAAGTTGTTTGCAAAGCTAAGGGAAGCTAGTAATTGGGGAAAAACCATGGAAATTTCATCCGTGGGTGAGTTAAATGATGTTATAACCAGGAGTGAAATTAGTGACTTGATTTTAGTCCAGGAAGCCTTTCAGGAGAAACAGATCGGTGAAATTGCAGAGCAGATTGCCTCTCTTAAGAACCGTAAATTTATAATGATAGCAGGACCGTCCTCTTCTGGAAAGACAACGTTTTCTCATAGACTTTCCATTCAGCTGCGTACGTTTGGATTAAAGCCACATCCTATTGGAATTGATGATTATTTCGTTAATCGTGAAAATACCCCAAAAGAAGAAGATGGCAGCTATAACTTTGAATGTCTGGAGGCCATTGATGTGGAACAATTCAACAAGGATATGAAGGCCTTGCTAGATGGAGAAAGAGTTGAACTGCCTACCTTTAATTTCAAGACCGGAAAACGTGAGTACAAAGGAAACTTTAAAAAGCTGGGGCCGGAGGATATTCTTGTCATTGAAGGAATTCATGGTTTGAACGACAAATTGTCTTATGCGTTGCCTGCAGAGAGCAAATATAAGATTTACATCAGTGCATTAACGACGTTAAATATAGATGAACATAATCAGATTCCTACCTCAGATGGACGATTGATTCGACGCATGGTTCGTGATGCAAGAACGAGAGGCGCTTCCGCCAGTAAAACAATAAAAATGTGGAAATCGGTACGAAGTGGAGAAGAAAAGTATATTTTTCCTTTTCAGGAAAGTGCAGATATTATGTTCAACTCTGCTATGATATATGAACTTGCCGTGCTTAAACAGTTTGCAGAACCTATTTTGTTTAATATTCCGGAATCAGATGAAGCTTATTCGGAAGCAAAGCGTTTGCTAAAGTTTTTAGACTATTTTATGGGAATCAGTAGTGAAGAAATACCAAAGAATTCGATTATACGAGAATTTGTAGGAAATAGCTACTTTAATGTATAATAAAGAGTCTGCTTTGCAGACTCTCGCGCCAAAGCACGGTCACTTCAGTGACCATATTTCTTAGCGCAGTGTCTTTATGTAATAAGAGCACTTTCCTATTAAATAAAAAACTTCCCAGTGGAAGAAAATCCTCTACTGGGAAGTTTTTGTTATACTTTTTTATTTTCCATAAAAAATCTGTGCAATAGGAGAGTCCCAAGAAAGAATTAAGGTCTTGTTGTCACCGGTCATAGATTTTTTAACAGCATCCAGACTCCTTACAAAGGAATAAAAATTGGTTTTACTTTCATCGGAATAGGCATTTTCCAAAATCTTCATATATTCGGCTTCCCCTTCTGCAATCAGGATAGCTGCTTTTTTATCCGCTTCGGAAAGCATAACGGTAACGTCTTTATCTGTAGTATTTTTAATAACCTGAGCCTCAGAGGCACCCTCCGCAGTATAAGTAGCAGCAATATTACCCCGTTCGGAAATCATACGTTCATAAACAGCTGCCTTGTTATCGCCAGGCAGGTCAAGCTGTTTTGTTTCAAAGGTTAGTAATTCCATTCCGTATTGGGAGATACTGGTACGGATACTTTCCGATACGGCATCAGAGAGAACACCATCACGGCTGGAAATAACTTCATCCTGCATCATACTGCTGATTACATTTTTGGTGGCATTATAAACCATAGTATTTAGACGGCTTTCACCATTTGCAATAGAGGAATTTAAAGATTGTGCAAATTTGAGAGGGTCGGTAATGCGCCATAGCACGTAACTATCCGTGATCATGGTCTTCTTATCTTTGGTTATAACATCAGAAGGAGCAAGGTCATAGATTAAAGTTTGCTTTGGAAGTTTATCCACACTTTGAATAAATGGTATTTTAAAATTAATGCCGGGGCTTGTTACAACATGGTCTATTTTGCCAAACTGACGGATTAAACTATATTCATTTTCCCCAGTAATGAAAAGGGAAGAGAGACCTCCAAACAAAAGCAGAATACCAATAAAAGATAAAAATACTTTTTTTATATATTTCATTATTTTGTCTCCTTTTTATTTGTATTTGCCCCAAAATCAGCAAAATTATCTAAGGGAAGAAATTCCTGTACATTTCCATTGGCGCTTTCAATTACTACTTTTAAATCGGGCAGAATATCTTCCATGGCTTCATAGAACATACGCTCCTTGGTAATAGTTGGGTTTTTCTTATATTCTTTATACATAGAATTAAAGCGGGATACTTGGGCAGAAGCTTCGTTGATTCGTTTTGTTTTCTGAGCTTCTGCATTTTTTATAATGCCATCGGCTTTAGCTTCGGCTTCAGGCAGCTTTTCGTTTTTATATTTATTAGCATTGTTAAGTGCGGTATCTTTTCCCTGTTTGGCCGTTTCAACGGCTTTGAAAGCTTCAATTACCTGGGCAGTAGGAGGCTCTGAATCCTGAATGGTGATATTAACAAGCTGAATGCCAATATCCTGTTCTTCTAAATTTTTCAATATCATTTCTTTAATGGATGCCTGAATTTGATTCTTTCCGGTAGTCAAGACATCATCTACCTTATAACTGCCAATTACCGTTCGAATACAGCTTTGTGCTAAATTTTTGAGAATACGGACTGGTTCCTGAGAGGCGTACAAGGCTTTCACCGGATCAGAAAAACGGTATTCAACAAAAAAATCCACATTTACAAAGTTATAATCGGAAGTAATCATAAGAGATTCATCTTCCATAGACTCATCGGTGTCTTTATTATATCCAATGGAAAATCCCTGGATGGTAGTATCTACCTTTTTAACCGATTGAATGATAGGAATTTTAAAATGAAGTCCGGAAGTTGTTACAGCTTTCGCTTTTCCGAAGGTGATAAGGACAGCCTGTTCCTGCTCTTTAATCTGATACGTAGAACCAAAGACGAGAATAAGCAGTAAGAGTATGCCAAAAAAAGAAAAAATAAAATTCTTGATAAAATGGGTATTGTGTTTTCCACCGGGCTGGTCACCGGTATCATAGGTGTCCTTTGGGGTGTTGTTATTAAATATCATATGTTTTCCTCCTGAAATGTATATGTATTTGCATAGTAGTATACATGACTTAAGAAAAATGTGCAATTTGATATCAAAAAGTTTATAAAAATGTTATGATTAGGTGTAGTTTTATCAGATCATAAATATAAGGAGAAAATAATTTGAAACTAATATCATGGAATGTAAATGGAATACGTGCTTGTGTGCAAAAGGGCTTTTTAGAATATTTCAAAGAATGTGATGCGGATGTTTTCTGTCTGCAAGAAACGAAATTACAGGAAGGACAAATTGAACTGGATTTACCGGGATATGACCAATACTGGAATTATGCAGAAAAAAAAGGATATTCAGGAACGGCGATTTTTACAAAAAAGGAACCCATTTCTGTAAAATATGGAATAGGAATGGAAAAACATGATACCGAGGGAAGAGTAATTACATTGGAATTTGACAACTATTATGTGGTTACCGTGTACACACCTAACTCTAAAAGTGAATTAGAAAGACTGCCTTATCGGATGGAATGGGAAGATGATTTCTTAAAGTATCTAAAAAAAATAGAAGAAAAAAAACCGGTTATTTTCTGCGGCGATTTGAATGTTGCACATAAGGAAATTGATTTAAAGAATCCAAAAACAAACCGAAAAAATGCAGGCTTTACAGATGAAGAGAGAGAAAAATTCAGTCAGGTGGTAAAAAGTGGATTTATAGATACCTTTCGCTATTTTTATCCGGAACGAGTGGACAGCTATTCCTGGTGGTCTTATCGCTTTAAAGCGAGGGAAAAGAATACGGGGTGGAGAATTGACTATTTTTGTGTTTCCGAAAGTTTAGAGAATAAATTAGAAGGGGCGGATATTCATACGGAGATATTTGGATCCGACCATTGTCCGGTGGAACTGCAAATTGAGTTATAAAACACTCCGAATAAATTTAAAAAGTTATAAAAAAAACAGAAATAGCAGATAAAACAGCTATTTCTGTTTTTTTTGTCTGAAAAAGGATAATCAAAGGATAAGACTAGTTTCTCGTATAAGATCCCTGAAGTGTATATTCTTTTTCACAATAATCTCTTGCAACAACAGAAATCTTATTGCTACCATCTGCATTATTGAATTTAAGAACATAATAATGTGAACCCGCTTTTGGATCCATAGTTTTTAGGTAAGCACGAACAAGACCGTTATTTATTTTTGTTAAAGCGGTTATTTTAAAATTGCTTGAATGACAATGTTCAGTTACATCCTGTGCCATAAGTCTTAAGTTATTCTTTACAGTAGAACTATCATTGTTATAATCATTAAAATGTTGAGCATCGGTATCTGTAAGATCTTCACTCCATACACCTAAATAATAAACCAATAAATCTTCAGGAGCAACAACAGTAACGTTATTCTTATAAATAATACCATCTGCAAATTTAAATTTTTCGTTACTTAAATTTTTATAAATAACATCAGGAACGGAGCAAACAACAGGAGCACAATAGTAAGCATCGTTATCTTTTAATTTACAAATCTTATTTGCAGAAACAGTACCATCTGCTTTAACGGATGCATAAGCAGGTTTCGCTGCGGACCAAGTAAGTTTATACTTAGTGTATAGGGTTGTGCCATCTGTAGTAACTGATGTTGGTAATTTCAGGTAATCCCCATCAA
>JAVXEO010000021.1:0-31603 GCA_036658435.1 Acetivibrio sp. | reverse complement strand
ATAGACCTCTTTTTTGGTGCGCCCAGCATGGGCGCAATCTAAGGGAGCATTTTAATCTATATCCAAGTACCTTTTGGACTGTCCGTAGTTTCTAATTCCTGTACTTTTTCTACCTTTTCAATCTTTTCTCCTCTTCTCTCCCATAAGGCCCATAGAGTCGCGGCAATACACACGGAAGAGTAACATCCACTGATTAGCCCTAGAAACATAGGAAGTGAAAACTGTGTAATGGAAGGAATATGGAACATAAAGGAAGCAACCAGTATAATCAGGACGCACATTCCGGTGGTAATGGAAGTATTTATGGAACGAGCCAATGTCTGAGACACACTTTCATTTACCAACTCCACAATACCCATTTTGGGATTTGCTTTTCGATTTTCACGAATGCGATCGTAAACAACGATGGTATCATTAATAGAATAACCAATAATAGTTAACACAACCGCCACAAAGGCATCGTTGAGCGGAATCCCAAATACAACAAAGGAAAAAAATACAATGATAACATCATGCACTAAAGCCAAAACAGAGGTAATACCTGCCGGAATTCCACTTAAGGCAGAGAATCGAATCCATACATAAAGTAATATAAAAATGATAGACAGGATAATGGCAATGCCTGCGTTCTTAAGTGCCTTTGCTCCAATATAAGGTTCTACAACATAAGTCTGTGCTAAAGTAACGCTGCTGTCTGGATAAGTCTTGGCAAGAAGGTCGGTTATTTCTTTTTGTGTATTTGGAGAAATTCCTTCATTTCCGGCAAGGGTTAAAACAAGACTGGTTGTGTCTGTAATTTGATTTTCTGTAATTTGTACGGTTAAAGGTCGATTGATCAGGGGCTCTACCGTATCTTTTATAGCTTCGGTATCTAAGGTCGTGCTGATGGAGTAATTAATAACCACACCACCGGTAAACTGGGTGTCCAGGTGGACGCCATTGCGTACACAGGCGGCAATACCAATTAAGAAAAGGACGCCGCTAATAGCAGCAAAAATCTTTCGCTTCTGAAAAATAGATTTAATACGAACTTCTTTTTTCAAACGGAAATAGTTGTCTTTTCTTAAAGGAACAAATTCTAAAACGGATAATAATAAATGCTTTGAAACATTAACACCAATTATTACATTAATAATGGTTCCTGCCAAGAGGGTATAACCAAAACTCAGCATGGATCCGGAGCCAAAAAACATAAGAATAACGGCAACAATAGCGGTGGTAATATTACCGTCCAGGACAGAAGAAAAGGCATTTTTATATCCGGATTTAACGGCACTTCGAAGGGAAAGCCCCTTTTTAAGTTCTTCGGTAATCCGCTCTGAAATAATAATATTGGCATCTACTGCCATGCCAAGAGACAAAATAATTCCGGCAATTCCAGGTAAAGTTAAAGTATACTGCGGAATAGAAATTGCAAGGAGCTGCAGTGTCATTTGGAGCAATAAGGTAAAACAGGAAATGATTCCCGGAAGTCTGTAATAAAAAATCATAAAGAGACAAACTAAAATAAAAGCAATCGCTCCTGCCACTACCATAACCTTAAGTGCATTATTTCCAAGGGAAGGGCTAATGGTTGAAAAGTTGGTGGTGGATAAAGAAAACGGCAGGGATCCGGCATTTATTTTATCAGCAAGATTCTGTGCTTCTGCAAAATCCTCCATACCATTAATAACGGCTTTCCCTCCGGTTATTTTTGTTTCTACGGTAGGATTGGAGATCAGCTGGTCATCCATATAAATCCCCATATTCTGACCAACTAGTTTTTCGGTTGCATTGGCAAAATCCGTTGAACCTACAGCATCGAAGTTTAGAGAGACTACATACTCATTTTGAACGCCATTGGTCTGCTGCTCTGGGCTTGCCTTCGTTATATTAGATCCCTTTACCAGTACATTACCTTCCGGATCGCGGAAAGTCAGCTGTGCCATCTCTCCTAACTCACTGATGGCATCTTCCGGATTAAAAGCAGCTTCATCGGATTTCCAAGGAAAACGGACAATAATATAGCCACCTTTTTTATCCACAGTGACTTCACGGTCTGCGATCTTCTTTGCATCCAAACGAGTTTCAATAACAAGACGTGCAGTTTCTAATTCTTTTTCGGTTGCTTTTCTGGAAAGATTTTGAGGCTCAAAGATAGCTTCCACACCACCTCGAATATCAATTCCATATCTCATTTCCTTTACACCCTTTACGGAATCTCCGATACCGAAAATAGCAATCAATACAAGGATGGTAATACTGGATAAAAGAATAGCTAACAACTTTTTACTTGGTTTCATTTCATGTTCCCCTTTTTCATGTGCGTAGTATTTATATTCTTCATAGATTTTAGCATATTTAAAGAAAGTTAGGTGCTAAGAAAGCGTTAAACTTTTCTTAGCACCTAACTTTCATGTAGAAGAATAACTTCTTTGTCTTTTACAAGAAATATTTTTTCGATACCATCATAGGAAGAAAAGGAGTCATAAACTTCTTCTTCCATGGTGGTGACCTTGACGCAAGTCCCACAAGAGGAACTTAAATGTCTTGGAATCGGCATTAAAACAGACGCAATACCTATCTTTTTCATGGCCTTCTGAAAACCAATGGCATTAAAATGAGAATAGAATGTTATAATATAATTGCTCATAGGCTTACCTGCTTATGGTTAAAGTATAATACTCACCTTCGGTTTCCTTACAGGAAACTTGAAAACCGGAATGAGTTGCAAAACGAGTTACATTTTCCTTGGCAGCATTGGTATCCACAAAAATAGTATACTCATTTTCCTTGGATGCAAAGGCTTTTTTTGCCATAAGAACGGGCTGGGGACAAGAATATCCACGGGCATCAATTGTATTCATAATAAAATCCTCCTAATTCGTTAAGTTAATTATCGGTAGTCTGTTTTCCCGAATTGACAAAAGCAATGACAAAGAGTACAAGAAAACCTAAAAGAACAGCAATCTTACCATTTGGTGTAGGACCATCTGGAGAAGAGGCCAGCTTAAAATTATGACAGAAAGCAGCACCAACAAGAAGTCCTATAATCGTAATTCCGGAATCGCTATTTCCCTCACCCGCAAGAATAAATTGACGAAGTGGACATCCACCAATTAAAACACAACCAAAACCAACTAAAGTCATGCCAAGGAAGTTCCATAAACCGTCGGTATGTGCAATGGGCTGGCCGATAAAACCAAGGTGAAAGCTTCCCATTGCCATATTGCCAATGAAGGCAACAACAACAATAGCGGCAAAGCCTAAAAGCAAGGTACTTTCTTTAAAAAGAATAAAATCACGAATACCACCAACCATACAGAACCTTGTTCTCTGTGCCAAAGCACCAACAATAAGACCGGCAGCTAAAGCAATGGCAACAGGAGCATGCTTGGAACCGGGACCTTCTGCACTAAAAATAAGAAGACTGGGCACCAGTAAAAGAACCGCTAAAAGGACAATGGAAATAATAGGAAGGGAAAGGCCTTCTAAAATTCCGTATTTGTGGGTTCTCTTTAAGGTAAAACCTTTGTTTAAGAAATAGCTTCCAACACCAATTCCGGCAATAAATCCAACAAGGCCAATAATTGCATTCAAATCTCCTCCCGCAAGTCTAAGAATCATACGGAATGGACATCCCAGGAACATTAAGGCACCAATCATAACAAAAAAGGCAATTAGAAAACGGGTAAAAGGGGAACTGCCTCCCCGTGGTGAAAATTCTTTTTTTGCAAAAGCGAAAAGACAGGAACCTAATAGAAGACCAATTAATTCTGGTCTTACGTACTGAACCACCTCTGCCCGGTGAAGACCTAAACCGCCGGCGGTGTCACGGACGAAGCAGGCAAGGCAAAAGCCCATATTAGCGGGATTGCCAAAATAAACAAGGGCAACCGAGATTACACCAATGATTGCACCTACAATAAGTATGTTACGTTTTTCTTTCATATAAATTTCATCCTCTCCTCCACATTTTCTTTTGTAGAAGTTATTTGTTTCCTTAGCATACCATGTAACAAAGAAATAGGGAAATTAATATTCTATATGGGAAAGAAAGATTTATAGAAATAATCTATAAGTAAAATTACCAGTACTAAGAGAATCTGTGCTATAATTTAAAAGAGAAAAAAAGGACTGCAGAAGGAAATTTACACAGTCAGAAAGGCCGGATCATGAATAGAATTTATATGGATCATGCTGCCACTTCTTATCCAAAAGGGGAAGGCGTGATTGAAGCAATGAGTTGCTTTATGAGGGAAGTAGGCGTAAATATTAACCGGGGAAGCTATGAGGAAGCCTATGAAACTGCGGGAGCGGTATATGAAACAAGGGAACAATTATGTAAGCTGTTTGACTTTGTGCCACTTCCGGAAATGGTGAAAAACGTTATCTTTACGGAAAATATTACCTATGCACTGAATTTTATTATAAAGGGATTCTTAAAAAAAGGAGATCATGTATTGGTAAGTGCAATGGAACATAATGCGGTGATGCGCCCCCTTGTACAGCTCCAAAAAGAAGAGAGGATTACCTTTGACCGAATACCATGCAGCCCCATGGGAGAACTTTATATAGAAGAAGTGGAAAAGAGGATAAAGGCCAATACAAAAGCAATTATAATGACACATGCTTCTAATATTTGCGGAACGCTGATGCCCATAAAAGAGGTGGGAGAAATTGCCTGTAAACATGGGATTAAATTCATTGTAGACAGCGCACAGACAGCAGGAATAGTTCCAATATCCATGAGGAAAATGCATATTGATGCACTGGCTTTTACAGGGCATAAAGGACTGCTTGGTCCCCAGGGCATCGGTGGATTCATAATTACAGATGAAATGGCGGAAGATATGGTTTCACTAATAACAGGAGGAACCGGAAGTGTTTCCGATACAGAAGATACGCCGGATTTTTTGCCGGACAAGTTTGAGGCAGGAACGCTGAATTTGCCGGGAATCATAGGCTTATCTGCGGGAATTACTTCCATAGAAAAGATTGGAATGGAGCACATTTGCGAAAAAGAAAGGCAGCTGACGGAGTATTTTATTCAGGAAATTTTAAAGATAGAGGATTTGATTCTAATTGGAAAGAAAACAGGTGAAGATAGAAGCGCCGTAGTAAGTATTCAGTGCAAAACAATGGATGAAGCAACCCTTGCTTTTCTTTTAGACAGTGAATATCACATCCAAACCCGTGTGGGAATGCACTGTGCACCAAATGCACACAAAACATTGGGGACTTTCCCAAAGGGAACTCTTCGATTTTCCTTTGGATATGAAAACACAAAGGAAGAAATTGACTTTGCAATACAGGCAATCCTAAAAATTTTAAGCACAACACCGTAGAAAAATAATATAAAATGACTATAAAAAGAACGATTCACATATAATTAGAAATCAATATATGGGGAGCGTTTTTTTATGATATCAAAAAGAAAAGGAATTGTAATTATGTGTGCAGCGGCCGTATTTGTCATTGCACTTTCAAAATGGATGAAAAATGACAGTATGGTTTCAAGAACGGAGGATAAAAAATTAATAGCCATTGATCCGGGACATGGAGGATTTGATCCGGGAAAAGTAGGTCTTTGCCAATCCATTGAAAAAAATATTAATCTTTCTATTGCCTTGGAACTAAAGAAGCAGTTAGAGAAAAATGGATATCAGGTAGTTATGACTCGGGAATTGGATGAGGCGCTGCATGAGGAGGGAAGCAGCCATATTACAAAGAGAATGGATATGAAAAAGCGAGTGGATTTTATCAATCAAAGTGATGCGGAAATTGCAGTCAGCATTCATCAAAATAGTTTTACGGAAAGTTCTCCTAGGGGAGCACAGGTTTTTTACCATACCCGGTCAGAAGCGGGAAAAGAGCTGGCTCTTGTTCTCCAGGCAAAGATAAAAGAAATTCTTGCAGACGGTAATTATCGGGAAGCGAAAACAAACGAAGACTATTACATGCTGAAAAAGACAACCTGTCCTTTTGTAATTGTAGAATGTGGATTTTTATCAAATCAAGAGGAAGCGGCATTACTCGTGACAGAGGAATATCAAAAAAAAGTGGCAACGGCAATCAGTCAGGGAATTTTTGAATACTTTAAAAGAGAAAAGTTAAAAAATATAAGTTGACACCTTATACCATGCGTACCGGTTGCTCTCAAGGGTTTGGAGGAGATTCAAAAATAAAGGGCGCTAGGATACTCATTTTGGATAAAGAACGGAACCTAAAAGAAAAATGGTAGAAATTTTAAAGCAAAAGTGCTATAATAACACCCATGAAAACTAAAACAATTAAAATCAATGAAAAAAATTGTACAACCAATGAGTTTTATGAGGCAGCGCAGATACTTAGAAAGGGCGGTTTAGTTGCATTTCCCACGGAAACGGTATACGGACTTGGCGGAGATGGACTAAAAGAGGACGCGGCAAAAAAAATATATGAAGCAAAAGGAAGACCTTCCGATAATCCCTTAATTATACACATTGCGGATTTAGGGAGTCTAGCTCTATTGGCGGAGGAAGTACCGGAAACAGGAAAAAAACTGGCAGAAGCATTTTGGCCTGGTCCCTTGACCATGATTTTTCCAAAGAAGAAAGAAGTGCCCTATGGTACTACCGGTGGATTGGATACGGTAGCGGTTCGAATGCCTTCACACAAGATTGCTTTGGAATTAATACGGATATCCGGGGTTTGTATAGCAGCTCCCAGTGCGAATACATCCGGAAGACCAAGCCCGACGAGAGCCTCTCATGTAAAAGATGATTTAGACGGAAAGATCGATATGATTATAGATGGCGGTGAAGTAGGAATTGGAATTGAGTCCACAATCGTAGACTTAACAGGAGAGGTGCCGACCATATTAAGACCCGGATTTATTACAAAGAAGATGTTGGAGGATGTAGTTGGAAGGGTAGAGGTGGATAAGGCTATTTTGGGAAAATCAATGGATCCCAATCTAAAACCAAAGGCACCCGGTATGAAATACAAACATTATGCACCAAAAGGAGATTTGACGATTTTAGAAGGTAACACCAAGGCGGTAATCAAAACCATTAATGAAAAGACAGAAGAAGCGCTGCAATCAGGGAAAACGGTGGGAATTATAGCTTCGGATGAAACCAGGAGTTTCTATACAAAGGGAATTGTAAAAGAGATTGGGACAAGAACCAATGAGGTAAGCATTTCACAGAAACTTTATGGGATTTTAAGAGAGTTTGATGACTTGAATGTGGATATTATCTATTCAGAGAGCTTTGCTTCGGATAATTTAGGGCAAGCAATTATGAACCGTTTGTTAAAAGCAGCAGGCTATCAGATTGTTACTTGTGAATAAGGATGGGAGCGAACATGAACAATAAAAAATACAACCGGATTTTATTTGTAGGTATGGGGAATACGTGCAGGGGTCCAATTGCGGAAACACTTTTTAAAAGTTATGAAGAAGAGGAAGAGACCGAAGTTTTATCCAGAGGAATGGTGGTACTTTTCTCGGAACCTTGTAATCCCAAGGCGAGGATAGTGCTGAGCAATCATGGTTTAGATCTGCCGGAGAAATATCGCTCGAAGCAATTGAAAGAAAAAGACATTACCGAACACACACTGATTCTTACCATGACAGTAAACCAGAAGAACAAAGTTAGAGAAGAATTTGGAAAAGAGAAAAATGTATATGCCATTAAAGAATTTGTGGATGAAGAAGGGGATGTGCTTGACCCCTACGGCGGCGATCTGCTGGATTATGAGGCCTGCTTTAGTGATTTACACCGTCTTGTGAAAAAAACAATTTATAAGCTGAATGAGGAGCTGGAATGATTATTCCAACTCCTCAATTACCTTCTGAAATTCTTTGAAATGATGATTATAAATAATATCTAATAAGGCATTTGCTGTTTTTAATGCTTTTGAGCAAAAAGCAGCATCAATGGTGTTATCTAATAGCAAATCTCCTAGTTCGTCAAGATCTACGACTTTAACCTTCCCATCTGGATAAATCAAAATATCAATTAATAAATCGTGAAAGATATAAGAATTTAACGCAGAATCGTATTCCGTATCAATAATATCACAATACCAATAAACCAGGCTGCCCTCATGGTTGTATATTTTACTTATCTTAAATCCCTCTTTTATAAAGTAAGCAGAGATTCCACGGCAGATATCCGTTCGTGGCTTTAAAGTGTCCCATTTTGTGACAATAATAGCATCCGTTTGTTTTAAGAGGATATCATCCTTTAAATGAATGAGTTCATTAGGAAAATATCTTCTTCGATACAGTTCCGGCGATACATTCATAGCATTCTCCTTATTAAAAACCCTTGTTTTTATAGATTATAGCACGCATGGCCTAAAATAGAAAGCATTAGTTTTAAGGTAAAAAAAGAAAAATGGGAATTCGGGAAAAATGGCGAAAATATGCAAGATAAGAAGAAAAAATCAGGAAATATATAAAGATTATATAAAATAATAAACTTTTCGTTCTTAATTTGTGGACATTATGAGAAAAAGTGTTTATAATGACTCTATTAGTATCTGAATAATTGGTATTACAGAGGTGGACAGATTGAAAAATGAACGTATCATTTTGAAAAGCTTAATGATGATTACACAAATTGGACTCTCCATGATTACTCCAATCTTCATTTGTGCATTTATTGGACTAAAGATGGATCAATGGCTAAAGACAGAGTATTGGTTCCTTATCTGGCTTGTCCTTGGAATCCTGTCCGCATTTCGTAGTGTCTACATGCTAACCCGCAAGTTCTATTCGGGGTCGCTTAAGCACGAGCTTGAGGAACAAAAATATTTTGAAGGGCTAAAAAAAAATAGGAAGGACATTAAGTAAATCATTATGAAGGAAGCAAAAGAAACATTTTGGGATTTATTGATTGGAATTGTTTTCTATACGCTGCTTGTTAGTGTAGCCGGTGCTGTATTGGTGGATAGCAAACTGACTTTTGTGTCAGGAGTTGTTTATGGTGCAGTTATTTCCGGTATTTTGGCATATCATATGTTTTACTCAATTGAGAGAACCTTGGATTTTGATCCTTCTGGTGCGGAGAAGTATGCAAGAAAGATGTTTGCAATTCGTACGTTTATTATGATTGCCGCAATCGCTGCGGCTATTTTCCTACCGGCTCTTTTTCATATCATAGGAGTTATCCTAGGCATGATGGCACTAAAGATGGCAGCATATTTACAACCTTTTATTCGCAGCTATATTACAACTAAAATATATAATAAAGGAAGGTGAGAACGTGAACAAAGGAATCGCTTTTATTGTGGGCAACATGTCTCACGGGACGAATTTAATCCGTGCAGAGAGTGATGTCAGTCTTGGTGCAAAAGCATATATTGAATATAAACTTTTTGGACAGAACCTGTACATTACAACAACCCATATTTCGATTTTGATTGTGATGCTGACAATTTTATTGTTTTGCTTCATAGCCAATCGAGCCATTAAGAAGGCAGACCCCAATAAAGTGCCGGGACCTTTTCTGAATGCAGTTGAAATGATAGTAGAATCCCTGGATAGTTTGGTAGTATCCAACATGGGAGCAAAATATGGACCAAGGTTTTCCAATTATATTGGTACCCTTGCAGTGTTTATTCTATTATCCAATATTTCAGGACTTTTTGGACTGCGGCCTCCAACCGCTGACTATGGAGTAACACTTCCGTTAGCGCTTGTTACGTGGGTATTGATTCAGTTTAATGGATTTAAGCATCAGAAAATGGGTAAGATTAAAGGTTTATTTGAACCATTCTTCTTGTTTTTCCCAATTAACTTAATTAGTGAGTTTGCAACACCGGTATCTATGTCACTGCGTTTGTTTGGTAACATTTTATCCGGAACCGTAATGCTTACACTGGTTTATGGTTTGCTTCCAAAAGTAGCAACCTTAATCTGGCCGGCTGCATTGCATGCATATCTGGACTTGTTCTCCGGAGCAATTCAGACCTTTGTATTTATTATGTTAACCATGGTATTTGTAGCGGATGCCATTGGTGATGAAGCTTCTGCATAAGAGCTTTGTTGTGCTAAGTAGTGTTGTAATAGAAAAAGAAAAACGTAAACATGAATTTTTAAGGAGGAACATATTATGGGAAGTATTACAAACGAAGGTTTAATTTTAGCTTGTTCAGCAATTGGTGCAGGTTTAGCAATGATTGCAGGTATAGGTCCTGGTGTTGGACAGGGTATTGCAGCAGGATACGGCGCATCTGCAGTAGGACGTAATCCAGGAGCAAAAGGAACCATTATGTCAACTATGCTTTTAGGACAGGCAGTAGCCGAGACAACGGGTCTTTATGGACTTGTTATTGCATTGATCTTATTATTCGCTAACCCACTTCTTGGTAAACTATAATCTTGTAAAGAAGTTAGTACCTTAAATGGAAGGAGGGCGAAATGTGATTGGATTTTTGACAACAATTGAAGAGGTAGACAGACTGTTTGGTTTGGATGCGCAGTTATTGGCAGATACGGCAATTGAATTACTGGCTATTTTTGTGTTATTCCTGGGAATGTCATACTTATTATTTAATCCGGCTCGTGCATTTTTAAAGAAAAGGCAGGATAAAATCCGTGAAGATATGGAAACAGCAGTAAAAAATAACGTGGATGCAGACGCATTAAAAGAAAAGTATACAAAGAAGCTTTCTAGTGTAGACAAAGAAGCAGAACAGATTCTAAGTGAAACTCGCAAGAAAGCTCTGAAGAAGGAAACGGATGTATTAAATGAAGCCAAAACAGAGGCTTCTCATATTATTGACAGAGCAAACAAAGAAGTTGAACTTGAGAAAAATAAGGTAAAAGATGAAGTAAAACAAGAAATGATTTCCATGGCATGTTTGATGGCAGGGAAGGTTGCAAATGCTTCTATGAATGAGACACAGCAAGCGGAGTTGATTGAAAACACATTAAAAGAGATGGGTGATAAAACATGGCAAAGCTAGTTTCAAAGACTTATGGAGAAGCCTTGTTTAAATTAGCCATCGAAAAAAATCAACTGGAGATTCTTTCGGAGGAAGCAAAGGAAGTCTTAGAAATTTTTCGTTCAAATGAAGAATTAACGAAGCTTTTGAACCATCCGAAAATTTCAAGGGAAGAAAAAGTTAAAGTAATTGAAAACATATTCAAAGGAAATGTTTCAGATAGTATTGTTGGGTTTCTTGTAATTATTGTAGAAAAAGGACGCTATAATGAATTAGAAAAAATCTTTGAGTATTTTCTTTCTGAGATTATGGAATATAAAGGGATCGGTGCTGCTTATGTCACTTCCGCAACTGTTCTGAATGAAGAACAGAAAAAGCAAGTGGAAAACAGGCTTTTAGAAGTAACAAAATATGTTGAATTTGTAATGCATTATGAAGTGGATGAATCTTTAATCGGAGGCATGGTGATTCGAATTGGTGACCGTGTGGTAGATGGCAGTATTCGAACAAAGCTAACCACAATGGCAAATGAACTTAAGAAGATACAGCTTCAATAAAATGCAGACTAAGAAATAGAATTTGTAAAACTTATAGAAAGAGGGTGCACAAGTATCATGAATTTGAGACCAGAAGAAATCAGTTCAATAATCAAAGAACAGATTAAGAACTATAGCACAAAGCTTGAAGTCTCTGACGTTGGTACGGTAATTCAGGTTGCCGATGGGATTGCACGTATCCATGGTTTGGAAAATGCCATGTCGGGTGAACTATTAGAATTTCCTAACGAAATCTTTGGCATGGTAATGAACCTGGAAGAAGATAACGTTGGTGCCGTATTACTTGGTGATGCCAAGAATATAAATGAAGGCGACAGGGTAAAAACCACGGGAAGAGTAGTTGAAGTTCCTGTAGGGGATGCCATGCTGGGACGTGTTGTGAATGCATTGGGTCAGCCAATTGATGGAAAAGGTCCAATTGACACCACAAAGTATCGTCAGGTAGAAAGAGTGGCTTCCGGAGTTATTTCCAGAAAATCAGTAGATACTCCGTTACAAACAGGTATTAAAGCCATTGACTCCATGGTTCCTATTGGAAGAGGACAGCGTGAGCTGATTATCGGAGACAGACAGACCGGTAAAACGGCAATCGTAATTGATACAATTATTAATCAAAAGGGACAAGGTGTTAATTGCATTTATGTAGCAATTGGGCAGAAAGCATCTACCGTTGCTACGATTGTAAAGACATTAGAAGAATATGGTGCCATGGATTATACTACGGTTGTAGCTTCTACAGCCAGTGAATTAGCACCGTTGCAATATATTGCACCATATGCAGGATGTGCAATTGGTGAAGAATGGATGGAAGAGGGAAAAGATGTATTGGTTGTTTATGATGATTTGAGTAAACATGCCGTTGCATATCGTACACTTTCCTTACTTCTTCGAAGACCACCAGGCCGTGAAGCTTATCCTGGAGACGTATTTTATCTCCATTCCAGATTACTAGAGCGTGCAGCAAGACTTTCCGATGCTTTGGGAGGAGGTTCATTAACCGCCCTTCCTATTATTGAGACACAGGCGGGAGATGTATCAGCATACATTCCTACCAACGTAATTTCTATTACAGATGGTCAGATTTATCTGGAAAGTGAAATGTTTAACTCCGGATTCCGCCCAGCGGTAAATGCAGGACTTTCAGTATCCAGAGTAGGTGGTTCTGCACAGATTAAAGCCATGAAGAAAATTGCCGGACCTATTCGTACCGAGCTTGCCCAGTATAGAGAATTGGCAGCCTTTTCACAGTTTGGTTCGGATCTTGATGCAGATACAAAAGAGAAACTTGCACAAGGTGAACGTATTAAGGAAGTTTTAAAGCAGCCACAATACAAGCCAATGCCGGTTCAATATCAGGTAATTATGATTTATGCCGCAACCAAAAAATATCTTTTGGATATTGAAGTATCCAGGATTTTAGACTTCGAAAAAGAATTTTTAGAATTTATAGATACGAAATATCCAGAGGTTCCAAAGAGCATTGCTAAAGAAAAGGTAATGACGGATGCAACGGAAGCTACACTGGTAAAGGCAATTGAAGAGTTCAAGAAAACTTTTAAATAGCAAGTGGCTTAAAAAAGAAATACAGGAGGTGTGATGCAATGGCCTCAATGAGGGACATTAAAAGGCGTAAAGGCAGTATTCAAAGCACCGGACAGATTACAAAAGCAATGAAGCTGGTTTCAACCGTAAAATTGCAGAAAGCAAAGGGACATGCTCAGGAAGCAAAACCCTATTTTCATTATTTATATGAAGCAATGCATTCTATTTTGAAAAAGTCCGGAACCATATCACATCCGATGCTTTCAACTGGAGGAGGGACAGCCCCTTCTAAAAAAGCCGTCATTGTTATTACTTCCAATCGTGGATTGGCAGGCGGATATAATGCAAACGTTGTAAAACTTCTGACAAAGGGAGATATTCCAAAGGATGAAGTGAAGGTTTTTGCCATTGGAACCAAGGGAAGAGATACCCTTTCCCGAGGGGGCTACCAAGTTTGCAATGATTATTCGGAGGTTATGAATGAACCTTTGTATAGTGATGCAGTGAGAATTGGACGGGATGTAATGAAAGCATATACAAGCGGAGAAGTTGGGGAAATTTATCTTGCCTATACGGTATTTAAGAATACCGTTACGCATATTCCAACTCTGATAAAGCTTCTTCCAATTAGCGGAGAAGAAAATCAGGAAGAGGAAAAAGAAGAGAAAAATGACCTGGACAGTCTAACGCTTATGAATTACGAACCGGAACCAGAAGAAGTATTGGATAAAATCATTCCAAAGTATATCAATGGAATTATCTATGGCGCATTGATTGAAGCTGTGGCAGCAGAAAACGGTGCCAGAATGCAGGCAATGGATAATGCAACCAACAATGCAGAGGATATGATTGCAGATTTATCATTAAAATATAACAGAGCAAGACAGGGCTCCATCACACAGGAATTAACAGAAATTGTTGCAGGAGCATCGGCAATTGAGTGATAAACTGTTTCGTTTAAAATAAAAGATACAAATAACAAAAGGAGTGAGTGAATAAATATGGCAGACAAAAATGTTGGAAAAATCACTCAGATCATCGGTGCGGTATTGGATATTAAGTTTCAAGAAGGAAACCTTCCTGAGATTTATGATGCCATTCATATTCAGACAAAAGACGGTAAAGTTTTAGTTGTTGAGGCATCTCAGCATTTAGGAGATGACACCGTAAGATGTATCGCAATGGGACCAACCGATGGTTTGGTACGTGGTATGGAAGCCAAGGCAACCGGCGGACCGATTTCTGTTCCGGTTGGAGAAAACACATTGGGACGTATGTTCAATGTACTTGGACAGCCAATCGACGGTAAAGAAGCACCAGAGGGTGTAAAATACAAACCCATTCATAGAAAAGCACCTGCCTTTGAAGAGCAGGCAACTTCTACCGAAGTTTTAGAGACCGGTATTAAGGTTGTAGACCTTCTTTGCCCGTATCAAAAAGGTGGTAAAATCGGATTGTTTGGTGGAGCCGGTGTAGGTAAAACCGTTTTGATTCAGGAACTTATCACCAATATTGCTACAGAGCATGGGGGATATTCCGTATTTGCAGGTGTTGGTGAGCGTACCCGTGAAGGAAATGACCTTTACTATGAAATGATAGAATCCGGAGTTATTAACAAAACAACCATGGTGTTTGGACAGATGAATGAGCCACCTGGTGCAAGAATGCGAGTTGGTCTTACCGGACTTACCATGGCAGAAAACTTTCGTGATGAAGGTGGTAAGGATGTATTGCTTTTCATTGATAATATTTTCCGTTTTACCCAGGCAGGATCTGAAGTATCGGCATTGCTTGGACGTATTCCAAGTGCAGTAGGATATCAGCCTACATTACAGACGGAGATGGGCGCATTGCAGGAGCGTATTACTTCCACAAAGAATGGTTCAATTACCTCGGTACAGGCAGTATATGTACCTGCAGATGACTTGACAGACCCGGCACCGGCAACTACATTTGCACATTTGGATGCAACGACTGTACTTTCCCGTGCCATTGTAGAACTTGGTATTTATCCTGCAGTAGATCCACTGGAGTCTTCCTCCCGTATTTTGGATCCTCGTGTGGTAGGAGAAGAACATTATCAAGTTGCCCGAGGGGTTCAGGAAATTTTACAAAAATACAAAGAATTACAGGATATCATAGCAATTCTTGGTATGGATGAACTTTCAGAAGATGACAAACTTTTGGTTTCCAGAGCAAGAAAGATTCAAAGATTCTTGTCTCAGCCCTTTAATGTTGCAGAACAGTTTACTGGATTACCGGGGAAATATGTTCCTCTTACGGAAACCGTACAAGGATTTAAGGAAATTTTAGAAGGAAAACATGATGATATACCTGAAAGCTATTTCTTAAATGCAGGTAATATTGACGACGTACTTGTTAAGGTAAGTAGCAAATAGGGAGGGATTCCATGGCTGAAAAATTATTTAAAGTCCAGGTTATCTGTCCGGATCGAATTTTTTATGAAGGGGAATGTGATATGCTGGAACTTCGTACCAGCGAAGGCGATATTGGAATTCTGGCAGGTCATATCCCATTAACCGCAGTGATTAAACCGGGTGTACTTCGTTTTATGAAAGACGGAGAGATAAAGGAAGCGGCGCTTCATGATGGATTTGTTGAAATCCTTCAGGATAAGGTAATTATTCTGGCAGAGGCTTGTGAGTGGCCGGATGAAATAGATTTGGACCGTGCAAAAGAAGCACTGGCTCGTGCGGAGGAAAGAATTTCTAACGACAACCAGACCGATATTGCACGAGCAGAAGTTGCGCTTCACAGAGCCTTGCTTCGTATTAATTTAGCAGAAAAAGTGAAATAAAAAGTTCGTTGTTTGAGAATCTAAGGTTCTTGGACAACGAATTTCTGCATTTTTACATAAGTGAAAAGAGGTATTTTTGGAAAGGAAGTGTCATATTTGTTTTATCAAATTCAGCAAGACAGTATGAAAAAAACAGATATTGTGAAATGGAAGCAGGGGAAAGATGGAGTGGCCGTGTTCTCCAGGGAAGAATGGGAAAAAGAAGATGAAATTCCGGCAGGGTATTCCTTGAACCAAAAAGAGGACACCATTCATTTTTGCAAATTAGAAAGCCATATGAATTATCTATTTGGAACCTTTCATATCCCAATAAAAGATCAACATGAAAAGAATCTTGGATTTGCATTTTATATTTTAGAGCGTAAACTAATTTTTATTGATGACAGTGGTCTTGTGCTAAAAAATATTGAAAATATTCGGGCATCGAAGCTTCGTAAAAACTACACCTTGGAACGTTTTCTATATGATTTTTTGCTGTCATTAATGGAAGACGATCTTTTATATCTGGCGGCATTGGAAAAGGAAATTACAAAAATCGAAGAGAAAATTTTAAAAGGGAATTCGGATAATTTAAATTGCCGTATGCTGAAACTAAAAAAAGAAATTTCCCGTCTCTATCGTTATTATAGCCAGATGCGGGATCTGGGAGAAAATTTATATGAAAATGAAATGGATTTTTTTGAAAAAGAAGAGGTAACCATGTTTCACGTTTTCGCAGATAGAGCAGCCAGGCTGCAGGGAGAAACCCAGGTGCTGCGAGAGTACGCCATGCAGGTACAGGATGTATACCAGGCAGAGATTGGTATTAGACAGAATAATGTAATGAAGGTGCTGACCATGGTAACTACAATCTTTCTGCCTCTGACATTAATTGTGGGTTGGTATGGAATGAATTTTATTCATATGCCGGAGCTGGCCTGGAAATATGGATATCCTGTAATTATAGGAATTAGCCTTTTGGTTGTAATAAGCAGCCTGATTATATTTAAAAAAAAGAAATTTATGTAGAAATTCTATAGAATAAAGGGTGAAGTCCATTTTTTAAAAGAATTCACTAAAAATATAACCAAAATGCACAATAAAATTTTGTGAAAAGTAAATGAAGTTAAAAAAATGCACAAAAAAGCATTTACAAATAAGATATAGAATGGTAACATCATATATGTAATCGGTTACACAACAAGAATGAAAAAGAAATATCATGTAACCGATTCCTACAAAACGAGGTAACTTGGGTGAAATTATGAATATTAAGGAATTGGCAAAAACCATTGGAGTGTCTTCAGCAACGGTATCTAGGGTAATGAATAATTCTGGATATGTAAGGGATGAGACGCGGAAAAAGGTACTACAGGCAGTTGAGGAATATCAGTTTGTTCCAAGTGCAATTGCAAGAAGTCTGAGTACAAGGGATACTTTGAGTGTAGGAGTTTTGATACCGGATATTGAGAATGAATATTTTTCCAGTGTGATAAGTGGTATCAGTGAAATTGCAGAACAGAATGGATATAATATACATTTTATGGGAAGCAATGAAAACAAACAGATTGAACAAGATTTTTTGAATATGGTAGAAAGTCAAAGATTAAATGGAATCATTATTACTCCGGTTTCAGAAATGGATGAGAGAACGAAGAATAAGCTGCTGCATATACAAAAAAGTGGAATTCCGGTTGTCTTAGTAGACCGTGATATTAAAGGTGAAGTATTTGAGGGCGTTTTTGTAGATAATTTAGCAGGATCTTGTGAAGGAGTGAATGCTTTGATAAAAGCAGGGCACGAAAGAATAGCAATTATTACAGGCCCCGAGACATCGAGACCGGGAAGAGATCGCTTCAAGGGATATAAAAAGGCTTTGAGTGAGGCAGGAATTGAACTTAATCCAGAGTATGTGGTATCCGGAGACTTTAAAATAGAAAAAGCCTATGAGTGTACAGAACAATTATTGAATCTTAAAGAACCACCAACGGCGATATTTTCTTCAAACAATTTAACGAGTCTTGGCTGTCTAAAGTATTTTACAGAACATAAGATTAAAATAGGAAAACAAATATCAATGATAGGATTTGATGATATTGAAACACTGAAGATTATTGATTATAAACTTTCCGTAATAGCCAGGGATGCGAAACAACAAGGAAGAGCGGCCATGAATTTATTACTGGAACGATTAAAGGATAAAACAGTACCGGAGAGCCCCGTTCGTCAGAACGTACCCTATCAGATAGTATTAAGGGGTTCGGAAAAATTAAAATAAAACAAAATAATTGGAGACTACGGGCTCTAATTATTTTTAAAAAGTATGTAACCGATTACATATAGAAATCTACTGGGTTATAGGGATTATAAAACAATAAAAGTAAGACATACAATAAAGAAAGGACGTAGATTATGGGAAAAAAAGTAACGGTATTTGGAAGCTTTGTAGTAGATTTGATGGGAAGAACACCCCACCTTCCTGCACCAGGGGAAACCGTAAAGGGAAGTATGTTTAAAATGGGGCCTGGAGGAAAAGGATTCAACCAAGGAGTTGCAGCGCATAAAGCAGGAGCGGAGGTTACTATGGTAACCAAAATAGGAAAAGACACTTTTGGAGCGGTTGCACTAGAGGCAATGAAAGAACTTGCTATGGATGCGGGTCATGTATTTATAACGGAAGAGACGGAAACGGGAGCGGCACTTATTATGGTAGACGAAAGTAGCAGCCAAAACGAAATTGTAGTTGTCTTGGGAGCGTGTAATACCATAACAGACCAGGAAGTAGAATCTCTCACCAATGTAATATCGGAGTCAGAATATTTGTTAACCCAGTTGGAAACCAATGTTTCTTCCGTTGAAAAGATTGTAGACATTGCTTATGCCAATGGAGTGAAAATCATTTTAAACACAGCACCGGTTCAGCCAATAAAAGAAGAAGTTTTAGAAAAGATATATTTAATTACACCAAATGAAGTAGAAGCAGAGATTTTAACAGGAATTGCCATTGACTCGGAAGAAGCTGCAGACAAAGCAGCCCATTGGTTCTTCGCACGAGGAGTTGAAAATGTATTGATTACACTTGGAGGAAGAGGAGTTTATCTTGCAACAAAGGATAAAAAAGGGATGATACCGGCATATCATGTAGAAGCGGTGGATACAACAGGAGCAGGAGATGCTTTTAACGGAGGATTACTGGCAGCTCTTTCAGAAGGAAAAGATCTATGGGAGGCTTCCAAATTCGCGAATGCACTAGCGGCTATTTCCGTTCAAAGAATTGGAACGACACCTGCAATGCCGGATAGAAAAGAGATTGAAGAATTTTTAAAAACACATTAAGAAGGGAAGGTGCAGAGTTTATGTTAAAAACAGGAATTTTACATCCGCAGCTGGCAAGAGTACTGGCAGAAATCAGACATATGGATATGCTAATTATTGGTGATGCAGGATTACCAATTCCAAAAGGGGTGGAAAGAATTGATTTGGGATGGAAACAGGGAAGCCCGGGATACTTAGAAGTATTGGAAGAAATTGAAAAATATCTGGTAATAGAAGGAGCTATATTTGCAGAAGAAGCCTTAACCGTAAGTCCTGAAATTCATAAAAAAGCATTAAAACTTCTTCCGGAAGGAATTTTTGTAGATTACATTCCCCATAAAGAATTAAAAGAACGAAGTAAAGAAGCAAAAGCAATTATCTTAACGGGAGAATTCACCGGTTATACCAATGTGATTTTGATTGCAGGGTGTGCCTATTAAGGTGGAAGATGGGAGAAAAAATGCAGGAAAATTTTGTCTTAAAACTCGAGTCAATTGTTAAGACTTTTCCGGGCGTAAAAGCGTTGGATGGAGTGCATCTGGATGTGCATCCCGGAGAAGTACATGCCTTATGCGGTGAAAATGGAGCGGGAAAATCTACATTAATGAAAATTATTGCAGGTGCACAACCGTATACCTCCGGAAAAATGTATGTAAATGGGGAAGAGGTGGTTTTTCACTCAACAAAAGAAGCGGAACGCAAAGGAATCGCTATGATTTATCAAGAATTTAATATGGTACCTGATTTATCCGTAGCGGAAAATATGTATCTTGGAAGACTTCCCCAAAAATCATATGGGGCGGTTGATTGGAAAAAATTATATAAAGACGCACAGGAAGTTTTAAACCGCTTAAACCTAAAGGTAAATAGTAAAACCAAAATCAGTCATTTATCCGTAGGGGAATCTCAAATGATAGAAATTGCAAAATGCTTAACCATTGGTGCAAAAGTCATTATTATGGATGAACCAACGGCGGCACTTACAGAGGAAGAAATTGAAATTTTATTTGGCATTATTGAAGACTTAAAGAAACAAAATATCGCAATCTTATATATTTCTCATAGAATGGATGAAATCTTTAAAATTTCCGATCGTTTAACGGTATTTCGAGATGGAAAGTATATAGCAACAAAGAATATTCAGGATACGAACTATGATGATGTGGTATCCATGATGGTTGGACGAAATGTAGAAAATCTTTACCCCATAAGGAACTACGAATCGAAAGAGATTATTTTTGAGGCAAAGGATATGAATAGCAAGGGAGTTCATAATGCAAATCTACAACTTCATCAAGGGGAGATTCTGGGTATTTCCGGTCTTCTGGGTTCCGGTACAATTGAACTTTCCAAGATCCTTTATGGAGCATTACCGAAAATGAGTGGAACGATTTGGATGAAGGGAGAAGAAAAGGACTGCTCCTCACCGAAAAAGGCATTGGCAGCAGGGATTGGCTTTATATCGGATGATAGAAAGCAGGAAGGATTGGTACTGATTCGAAGCATTCGAGAAAACATTACCATGTCATCTTTGAAAAAATTTTCAAAAGGGCTTCATCTAAATAAGAACTATGAGGATCAATGCGTGAATCAGGAAGTAAATAAATTGAATATTCGAATTAGCAGCTCTTCACAATTAGCAGGAAATCTTAGTGGAGGCAACCAACAGAAGGTTGTGTTTGCTAAAATGTTAGAAGCGAATCCAGATATTTTAATTTTGGATGAACCCACACGTGGCGTTGATGTTGGAGCAAAAGCGGAAATTTATGCCATAATGGATCAGCTTACCAAGGAAGGAAAAAGTATTATTTTAATTTCTACAGATTTACCCGAGGTAATTGGGATGAGTGACCGTATTCTAATCATGCGAGAAGGGTATGTTGTATTTGAAATTGCAAAAGAAGAGATGAATCAAGAAACGATTCTTGCTCATGCATCGGGAGGTATTGAAAATGAAAAATCCATTTAAGATGAATAAGAAAAAAATAATTAACCAAGTGAATGTATACCGTTCGGTCATGATACTTTTGGTAATTTGCGTATTTGCTTCTATATTGTCACCAAGTTTTTTAAGCGTAAATAACCTGTTTAATGTGTTTAAACAGATTACGGTTGCAGGTGTTGTTGGTTGTGGGATGACTTTCGTTATTTTAACCGGAGGGATTGATCTATCGGTTGGTTCCATTCTGGGATTGGCCGGTGTATTGGCTTCGGGAGTACTGGCCGCTACTGGCAATGTATTTCTGGCCATTGTAACAGCCCTTGCAATAGGAGTTGGCTGTGGATTTATAAATGGATTTTGGGTTGCACAGTGTGGAATTCCACCCTTTATTTCAACATTAGGAATGATGACACTTTTAAGAGGCTGTGTGTTGGTTTATACAAAGGGTTCTCCAATTCCGGTAAAAGTCGATGCGTATAAATTTATAGGAAAGGGAACTGTCTTTGGAATACCATTTCCGGTTATAATACTTATAGTTTTATTCTTTCTTGGGCACTTTATATTAACACAAACGGCATTTGGCCGTACCGTATATGCATTTGGTGGAAACAAAGAAGCGGCAAGACTTTCTGGTATTTCTACAAAAAAAACAGAATGGATGGTATATACAATCAATGGCTTACTATGTGGTATTGCTGCTATTATTTTAACGGCACGCTTAGGCTCTGCACAATCTACAACCGGTGAGGGAATTGAAATGGATGCCATTGCAGCTGTAATTCTTGGTGGAACAAGTTTGAGCGGTGGAACGGGATTTGTATTACCAACCGTGGTAGGAGCAATGATTATGGGTATTATTGATAATATCCTGACATTAATGAATGTAAATCCACATGCAACCAATATTGTAAAGGGTGCCGTAATTTTAATTGCAGTACTTGTTGACAAAAAAGTAAAAGATTTATCTGCAAAAGCAGAATAGATGCGATATAATAAAAAAAAGAAAAGGAAGGTAATATTTATGAAAAAGAGAATGGTAGTATTTATGATGGCAGCAACACTTATGGCAGCAAGTTTATTATCCGGTTGTGCAACAAAAGAAACGAATGGAGGAGCAGCGGAGAAGACAAGTACGGATACGGCAGAAAAAAAATATGTCATTGGTTTGGCAATGAATACACAGACAAATCCGTTTTTTGTAGATGTAAAAGATGGCGTTCAGAAAGCGGCAGATGAAAAAGGTATAGAACTCTATATTACAGATGCACAAGATGATCCGACCATTCAGATGAAAGATGTTGAAAATTTAATTACTAAAAATCCAGATGCAATTATAATTGACACCTGCGATTCGGATGCTATCGTTGCTTCGGTAGAAGCTTGCAATGATGCGGGTATTCCGGTGTTTACTATGGACCGTGAATCCAATGGCGGAACGGTAATTGCACATATTGGGTATGACGCTATTAAATCCGGTAAAATAGCAGGACAGTACTTAGCGGATACTTTAGGCGGCAAAGGAAAGATAGTGGAACTTCAGGGAATTATGGGAACTAACGTTGCACAGAACCGATCCAAAGGATTTAATGAGGTTATGGCTGCAAACCCGGATATGAAAATTGTGGCTTGCCAGGTGGCTGATTTTGACCGAGCTACCGGTATGACAGTAATGGAAAATATCTTACAGGCAAACAAGGAAATTGATGGTCTGTATGCGGCAAATGATGAAATGCTTTTAGGAGCTTTAGAAGCCATTGAAGCAGCTGGAAGATTAGAAGAAATAACCGTAATTGGCTGCGATGCCATTGATGATACATTAGAAGCGATCAAAAGTGGAAAAGCAGAGGCAACCATTGCAGAACCTCCATTTTTCCTGGGAAAAGCAATCTTAAATACAGCATTTGATTACTTAGAGGGAAAAGATGTGGAAGCAAATGTAGTTCTTGATAATAGCTTAGTTACCAAGGATAATGTAGAAACCTTAGTCACAAAAGAACAATAAAATTTAAAAAACAGAGAAAGTCCTAAAATAGTTATAATTTTAGGACTTTCTCTATTTATATAAGAAGGTGTTTCTTATATAATTATAATATAAAATAGGGTAAAAAATCAAATAACAACCGATTGCGCAATAGTAAAAACAGAACGGTTACATTTGTGCAAATGATACATAAAAAACGATATATAATAAAATTAATGTACAAATTATAAAAGACTGTTGACAATTTAATGCGAAAATGATAATATATATACATGAACAACCGGTTGCGCAACCGAAAGAAAGGTAATGTGTAGTGTATGAACAAAGAAGATGAGCTAAAGAATATTACAATTAGTGATATTGCTCAAGAATTGGGAATTTCTAAGACTACAGTTTCCAGAGCAATTTCAGGTAAAGGAAGAATAGGAGAGGACACAAGAAATCGAGTGCTAGGATACATTGAAAAATGTGATTACAGTCCCAACTTCATTGCAAAAAGTCTTGCACAGTCCAAAACATTTAATATTGCAGTGATTCTTCCGGCAGACTCTAACTTAATAGAAACCCCTTTTTTTCAAAGTTGTTTAATGGGTATTTGCGAAATCACGGCCAGTATGGACTATGATGTTGTAGTAGCAACCACTACGGAAGATGATATTACGCAATTAAAACGAATTATAAAAAATCATAAAGTAGATGGTGTTGTTTTGACCAGACCCCTAATGAATGATATTGCAATTAATTATTTAAAAAGCACAGGGACTCCCTTTGTGATTATTGGCTCCATGGAAAATCCGGAGATTATACAGATTGACAGTAACCATGTTACCGCATGCTCAGATTTAACTGCATTATTATTGATGTCAGGCAACTCATCAATAGGGCTGGTAGCAGGAAATTTAAATCATATTGTAAACCAAAATCGATATGAGGGTTTTCTGGATGGATTTAAAAAGATGAACCGCCAGGTAAATCCGGGTATGGTCTGCCTAAACTGTACCAATGCTATACTGGTACGACAAGGGGTGACTCAGCTTATAAAAAACAATGTGGACTGCATTATATGCACAGACGATTTAATCTGCAGCCAAACCATTACAGCGTTGGATGAGATGAAACTTCGCATTCCTGAAGAAATAAAAATAGCATCGTTCTATAACAGCATGTTTTTAGAACATCATCACCCACCAATTACAGCATTGAATGTCAATGTAAAAGAAATTGGAATTAAAGCTGGAAAACAAATCATTGACTTTATCAATGGAAATGAAATTCAAACAAAAGCTTATGTGAATTATGAACTTATTATGAAAGAATCTACAAAATAAAAGAGAAAGACAATTCGTTTTATTTCTACTATTTTGAGCGTGTTAAGCACGCAGATGGGAGCAGTTATGAATAAAAAAAGAATGTTATCATTATTAGTTGCGGGCAGTATGGTTATGGGAATGCTCACAGGATGTGGAGCACCAAAGAACAATACGGCAAAAAATGAAACAACAACAGAGCAGACTACAGATGCGGCAGAGACAACGGAAAAAGAACCGGTAGTAATTACTGCATTGATTCAGCAGTCAAGAAATTTTGATGGTCTTCAGCAGATGATTAAGAAGCTGGAAGCAGAGGAGAATATCAAAATTGATGCACAGATTGTTCCGGATGATGAAGCTTTAAATATTATAAAATTAAAATTAAATTCAGGAGAATGTCCAGACATTATAGACTATAATGTTCCTGCAATTTATGACATCATTGATCCAACCACTAACTTTGCTGACTTATCCGATGCAGCATTTACCGATCGTCTTATCATTCCGGAAAACGTAACGGCAAAAGATGGTAAGATTTATGGCTTCCCATTCTTATCCGTACCTGGATTACATGGTTTTATCTACAATCAGGAAGTTTTTGAAAAAATTGGTGTAGAGGTTCCTAAAACATGGGATGAACTATTAACGGTATGCCAGACTATTAAAGAAAAAGGGGATGGCGTTGTTCCGATCTTCATGCCAAAAGATACTTGGGTTCCACAGATTATGATGACAGATAATTTCACAAAGGCAATCGGAGCAGACCGAGTAAAAGAATTTAGTGAAAAAGTCATGAAAAATGAAATGAAGTGGACCGATGTTCCTGAATTTGCAACCGTTTTAGATAAATACTTAGATCTTTACAAAAAAGGATACATCAACGATGACTTTGCATCTGCAACATATGATGATGCAATTGCTGCAGTAGCAGAAGGAAAAGCTGCAATGCACTTTAATGGCGATTTCTTTGCAGCCTCCGTACTAGAAGCAAATCCAGATGCAAAAGTAGGAATGTTCCCAATGTCAATGACAGATGGTGCAGACTTTATTACAGAAAACATGTCCTCAGCAGGATTTGTAGTTTATAAAGATTCTAAGAACTTAGATACAGTAAAAAAGGTATTTGATTTATGGTCAACCCCTGCATATGCAGACTTGTATTTTGCAGATAGACCAGCATTCCCTGCTTATAAAGATGTAAATGGTGGAGAAATTCCAAGTTATTTAGCAGACATCAATGAACAATACATTAAGACAGGAAAAGCACAACCTGAATTTAATCATTATGTAATGTCATTAAATCCTTTGTTTGAAACCAGCATGTATGTTTACTATGTAGATGCGCCGGCTAAAGGCAATATAGACGGAAAAGGAATTTTAGAAAAATTCCAAAAAGAATTTACACAATACATGAAAGATCAGGGTGTTAGTGGTTTTTAATTACTGATGAATCAGCAGCCTGTGCCCTTGTGGAGCAGGCTGCTTTCAATTTGTACGTGCGGATTCCGTACGAATGGAGGACATTATGAACAAAAAGCAGTTATCAAAAACATATCCAATTTGGATGAGTGTTCCTGCGGTTGTCATTTATACATTATTTTTTATTTTGCCAATCCTTACAGCGTTCTTTTATTCGTTTACGGACTGGAACTTAGATCGAATGAATACACCACAATTTATTGGATTTCGAAATTTTATTAATCTTTTTCAAGATGAAATATTTGCAAAATCCTTATTTAATACATTCTTATTTGCTTTTACTACAACTATATTTAAAACAGCAGTGGGTCTTGGCCTTGCCTTGATTGTAGTAAAGAAATTTATGGGAAATAGTATTTTTAGAACATTATTTTATCTGCCTTGTGTATTGAGCTGTATGATTGTTGGCATGCTGTTTACGGGAATTTTAAAACAAGACGGACTAATCAACAACTTCCTTGCTTCGGTAGGATTATCTAATTTAATTCGAGACTGGCTGGGAAGCTATTCTACGGCAATGTTTTGGATTATATTTATTGAAGTTTGGATGTGGGCGGGATTTAGCATGTTTTTGTTTATATCTGGTTTGCAGTCTATTTCCAGAGAATACTATGAAAGTGCCGAGATTGATGGAGCAACAGCCTGGCAAAAATTTAAAGGAATTACGTTGCCCCTACTGGCCCCTTCTTTTACGGTTATTGTTACTTTAAACATAACAGGAGGCCTGAAAGTATTTGATATTGTATATGCCCTTACCGGAGGAGGTCCGGGATTTGATACCCAGGTGTTAAATACGTATACATATAGAGCCTTTGGTCTGGGATTGCTTGGTAAATCAAGCGCAAGTGCACTGATTTTATCTTGCTTTGTTGTAATTATTACCTTTGCCCTAAATAAATTATTAAAATCAAAGGAGCTGGAATCCTAATGAAAAAATTTTTAGTAAAGAATAGAAAAAAGATCGTTCCACTTTTGTTATCCTTAGTGATTGCTCCTATATTTTTGATTCCATTAATAATGATGATTTTGGGATCCTTTAAAAGCCAGGGTGAATCGCTTCACATGGATTTGAATTTTCCGGAAGTGTTTCACTTTGAAAACTATCTTCATGTTATTAAAACCGGAGATATTTTAAGGGGCTATAAAAATAGTTTAATCATTACGGTGTGTGCAGTTGTCCTTATTATATTTTTTGGCGCAATGGCAGGAATTATTATTTCCAGAAGAAAAGACCGAAAAGTAAAAGCTTTGTACTACTATTTTGTATTTGGTCTGACAGCAACCATGCAGATGGTAACAACTTATTCTTTAATGATTCAAATGCATCTTTATGGAACCTACATAGGAGTAATTCTGATTTTTGCAGCAGTTAACCTGCCGTTTGCTATATTAACGTTTTCTAGTTTTGTTACCGGGGTTCCAAAGGAAATTGACGAGGCGGCAATTATTGATGGATGCAATGGGTTTTCCTTAATTTTCAAAGTGCTGATTCCAATTATGAAACCGGTTACTATTACCAACTTAATTATTGCGGCAATCGGAATCTGGAATAACTTTCAGGTACCGCTTTACTTAATGAGCAGTTCGGAAAGAACCACAATACCAATGATGATTTTTAACTTTTACGGACTGTATGCCAGAAACTGGAACTATGTGTTTGCTGCACTGGTAATTACGGTGCTGCCCATTGTTTTGCTATATCTGCTGTTACAAAAATACATTGTAGAAGGAATGACGGCAGGTGCGGTAAAAGGGTAGAAGTAAGTTAGGGAGAACAAAAAGAGTACAAAGTGAAAGGAACAAGTATGGGAAAGTTTATTTTAAATATTGTGCATAGGCCGGAGATGGTTCCTGAATATGCTGAAAAGATTACCGGCCAGGGAAAAGAAGAGAAGGTGGAAAGACAAGAAGTACTTAAGGAGTCTCTGGATATATTCATTACACAACAAGAGATTGCACATCGCAATGGATTTAAAACAACCATTCAAATGACATATGCCAGTTTATTTAATGAGGAAGCCGTAAGACTGGCAAAAGTTCATCATGCACAATACGGAGATGAAATTGGACTTACCTTGCTGGGACTTAACTGTGAGGCTTTTCGAAATAAATATAAAACAAAAGATTTTTGTATTTGGATGTTTTCCGTGGAAGATAAAAAATCCATTGTAGAGGATGTGTTTACTGCCTTTTTTAACTGCTTTGGCTTTTACCCGGAATCGACGGGATCTTATTATATGGATGCGGAACTGATAAACTATATAAAAGAAAAGTATCCAATGGTGAAATGTGCGGTGGCAACCTGCTTTGAAGAGGGACCGAAAGCCTACCATACATGCAATAATTCATGGTATACTCTATTTGATGGAGGTCCTTGGAATCCTTGGATTCCTTCCAAAGAAAATACTCATGCACCGGCTGAAAATGAAAAACAAGATTCGGGAATTGTGGCAATTCCTCATTTGTCCAGAGATTTAATTGCCTGCTTTGATGGAAATGGGTCCAATTTTGGAACCCATCCACAGAATGTACTGCGTGGCATGATTTATAAGGACGGAGAATACCCATACCTGTATAATCTCATAGACCAGTATCGACATCTTGAAAAGTTCAACCAAGGCTATGCATATAACATGATGTTTGTGGGACCGGGCTGGATGAATAAACAAGGAAGATGGGAAGCTCCTTATGAATTGCTTCTAAAAAGCTATGAGGATGGGATGGCCTACTACGCTTCCCTTAAAGAAAAGGGAGAACTGGAAGACCAGACTATGGCGGAGTTTGCAGACTATTATCGGAAAACCAAGACTTACACCCAACCGGAATGCGCCCTGTGGGAGGATATTCTTTACGGATCGGAAAAACAGTTATTTTGGTACGTTGACCCCTACATGAGATTTTGTCTGGATATGAATCAAGGGGGAGCCATGGTGGATTTAAGACCCTATGTGTCGAAGATAAACTGGCCGGTAGGAATTGGAACCAAGCATGTTCAGGATGCCTCGTATCCATTTTTAATTCAGGAAAAATACCGGGCAGGCTATTTTACTCACTATGCAGGCGAAGGAACCGTAAAAAGTTGTAAGGTGTGCTATGAAGGAGAAGAAGTGGATCTATGCTTATGCCGTACGAAGGCACAGTTTTCTCAAAACGGAAAAACAAGAATTCTCACATTAACGCCGGTAGAACTAGAGTTTTGTAAGCTGACACTTACCCTTCAAACCACTTTTTACCTTGAAGAAGGAACTTCGGAAATAAAGGTAAAACGAGAAATTCTCTCTATGAGTAATCCCAGTGCTAAAGTAGTTCTCAGGGAGTATTTTGTAGGGTGTTATGGAACAACAGAATATCCAGAAGATATGACAGGCATTCTTCTCAAATGCCAATCCGAGCTGGAGACAGAAGAAATTTCCTATGAATACAGAAATAGAGAAAGCTACGTTGTGGATGCAAAAGAAGTCAGTGTGACCATTCCAGCCATTTCTACAAAAGCTTCCATGGGATCGGATGGAAGGGTTACCGGATTTGTAAGAGAAGGCTATGCATTTTCCCCAATGTATACCATTGGAATAGAAAAGGAAATTCAGGATAAGGAGGCGTTGCTGTCATGGCTCAGGCTGGAAAAGGAAGACTAAACTACCGCTGTCCTTCGTGCTTTATGCGAGATATTGATATTGATATGTTCTATGATAAAGATAAAAAAGAGTATTATTGTATTCGCTGTCAATATACGGGAACCGAAGAGGATGTTTTGAAGAAAAACGAAATGGCCAAGTTCCGGTACCGGAAAATGATGACACGAATCACAGAATTTAATACATAAAAGAAAATTAGGATAGGAGGCTTAAACGTGAAGTTTCAACTTGGAGAAGGAACAGACTCTGTAGCAGAAGGTACAAAAATAATGTTAGAGGAAAGAGGTTTCGAGCTTTCCACAGAAGGAATTAAAATTCATTTTATATGTGTAGATAATCCCCAGTTATTCTGCTGCTATACAAAGGGAAAACTTACCATAACAAGTAGTACAAGAGTGCAGTATTTTCGAATGCTGGTGACTTTTTTATGCCATCTGGAGGATAAAAAAGGGAGCGAAACAGAGGATTATTATTTAGAAGAAACGGCTTATTTTGAATCCAATGGTGTTATGCTGGATTGCTCCAGAAATGGGGTTTTAAATCTAAAAACGATAAAAGAATATATTAGAAATCTGGCAGCCCTTGGAATGAATGCGCTCATGCTTTATACCGAGGACACCTATGAAATAAAAGAATATCCTTATTTTGGAGCATTTCGTGGAAGATATTCTGAAAGCGAATTAAGAGAATGTGACGATTATGCAGATCTGTTTGGGATAGAAATGATTCCTTGCATTCAAACACTGGCCCATCTTCATACTCCGCTGCGGTGGAATGAATTTTCAAAATTAAAGGATACCCAGGACATTTTGCTGGTAGGAGAGGAAGAGGTATATCATTTTATTGAATGTATGATTCAAAGTGCTTCAGCGCCTTTTCGAAGCAGAAGAATTCATCTGGGAATGGATGAAGCACATGAACTGGGTCTGGGAAAATATCTGGATCAAAATGGATTTCAAGACAAGTTTACAATTATGAATGCGCATTTAAATAGGGTAATTGCGCTATGCAGGAAAAATGATTTGGAACCTATGATCTGGAGTGATATGTACTTTAGAATTAAATCTTCTACGGGAGATTATTATGATGTTCCGGAAACTATGAATTTTTCTGAATCGGAACGGCCGTCAGAGGAATTGGGGATAATTTATTGGGACTATTATCATGAGGAAGAAGAATACTATAAATCCTATCTGGATCTCCATAAGAAACTCAGTAAAAAGGTAAGTTTTGCAGGAGGAGGCTGGACTTGGAATGGTGTTGCACCCAATTATTCTAAAATGAAGGCCACAACAAATGCTGCATTGGCAGCCTGTAAAGAAAAAAAGGTAAAAGAAGTTTTTTGCACCTTATGGCAGGACAATGGAGCGGAAACACCTATGAAAACAGCCTTTGTTGGTATTACCTTATTTGCAGAACACAGTTTTCATGAAACGGTTTCGGAAAACGCACTGAAAGAGCGGTTTGAAGCATTGTGGAAGGAAAGCTATGAAACCTATCAATTATTGGATCAATTTGATCATACAAAAGGAACCCTTCCTAATAATACGGATGGAGATAATCCGTCAAAGTATTTACTGTATCAGGATGTTTTATTAGGACTGTTTGATAAACAAATAAAGGGACTGCAGTTGGGAGAACATTACAAGAAGCTTTATGAGGCTATTTCCTTGGAAGAAACCATGAAAAATTATGAACTTTTTAAGTATTACAGTCTTTTAGCAAAACTATTAAGTTTAAAGGCAGAACTGGGAATCCAAATACAAGAGGCTTATCAAAAGAAAGATAGGGAAACGCTTAGCAATCTTTCCAATACAACCCTTTCTGCGTGTATAAAACTGGCAGAAGAACTTAGAGACAGTAGAGAAAAACTATGGTTTTCGGAGTGCAAACCTTTTGGATTTGAAGTTTTGGATATACGATTTGCAGGAATAGCTGCGCGGCTAAAAAGCGCTAAGAATAGGATAAATCAATATCTTGAGGGGAAAGAAAGCATATTGATGGAACTGGAAGAGGAACGGATTCTTTATAAAAAGGATGAAAATCACCAAAAACATCCATTATGCAGCTGTAATTTCTGGCAGGATATCGTAAGTGCAGGAAATATTGCAGGAATTTAAAAAAA
>JAVXEO010000020.1:0-31867 GCA_036658435.1 Acetivibrio sp. | reverse complement strand
GGTTCTTTTCATAATATTAGCACACGCCCTGGGCGATCATGGCGTTTACAACTTTCTCAAAGCCGGCTATATTAGCACCGGTTACATAATTTCCATCTTTTCCATAACGTTTTGCTGCGTCATCTAAATTATGGAAAATATGAACCATAATATTTTGCAGCTTTTCATCTACTTCCTGGAAGGTCCAGCTTAATCTTTCACTATTTTGTGACATTTCTAAGGCTGAAGTTGCTACTCCACCTGCATTTGCAGCTTTTCCCGGAGCAAACAGTACTTTATTTTCCTGGAGATACTTTGTAGCTTCTAATGTTGTTGGCATATTGGCACCTTCTGCTACAGCAATCACCCCATTTGCCACTAACATCTTTGCATCTTCCAAATTCAGTTCATTCTGCGTTGCACAAGGCAGTGCAATGTCTACTTTTGCACTCCAAACACCTTTTCCTTCATGGTATTCCGCACTTTTTCTTCCTTTGGCATATTCTGTCAATCTTCCACGCTTTACTTCTTTCACTTCTCTTAATAATGCAATGTCGATTCCCTCTGGGTCGTAAACCCAGCCGGTAGAATCCGATACTGTTACAACCTTAGCACCCATCTGCTCTGCTTTTTGTGCTGCATAGGTTGCCACATTTCCAGAACCGGAAATAGCCACTGTTTTCCCTTTTATATCCATTCCATTGCATCGGAGCATTTCCTCCGTAAAATAAAGCAATCCGTATCCGGTAGCTTCTGTTCTTGCCAGAGAACCACCATAGGACAAGCCTTTTCCAGTTAATACACCTTCATATAATCCGGTTAATTTCTTATACTGTCCATACATATATCCGATTTCTCTGGCTCCGGTTCCAATATCTCCTGCCGGAACATCCGTATCCGCACCAATATATTTATATAATTCATTGATAAAGCTCTGGCAAAATGCCATCACTTCACGGTCTGATTTTCCTTTTGGATCAAAGTCAGAACCGCCCTTTCCTCCTCCAATAGGAAGACCGGTTAATGAATTTTTGAAGACTTGTTCAAATCCCAAAAATTTAATAATTCCAAAATATACCGATGGATGCAGCCGTAAGCCACCTTTATAAGGTCCAATGCTATTATTAAATTGAACACGATATCCTGTGTTTACCTGTACCTGGCCCTTATCATCTACCCAGGGTATGCGAAAACGAAACTGTCTGTCCGGCTCTACTAATCTTTCGAGTACCGCTTCTCTTCTATATACTTCCTCATTTGCATCAATTACCGGTCTTAAGGATTCCAGCACCTCTTTTACTGCCTGGTGAAATTCCGGTTCTGCAGGATTTTTCTTTATTACCAATTCAATAACCTCATCAACGTATCCCATTTCTATTCTCCTTCACTTGTACACTTTAATATTTTTCAACTTTACTACTTCACTTTGTTAACTTTTTATTTCTATTTTTATATTCTATATGTATTTCTCCCGTTTGGCAAGATATTTTTTTATATTTACTACAAATGTATTTGTGCCAAGGACTTTTTTCTTAAAATGTTTGTATTAATGCGTCTACACTTTCTTGTTTCGTTGCCCAGGAAGTAACAAAACGAATGGCAGTTTTTCCATTCTCCAGCTGTTTTTCCACATTATATCCAAAGTCTTTTTGGATTTTTCTCATGTATTCCTCTGTTACAATAGGAAACAACTGGTTGCTGCAAGGAGATGCATAAAAAGAATATCCTTTTTCTTTCAACGCCTTTCCAATCTGTCCTGCCATTTGGTTTGCATGTTCTCCCAATTGAAAATACAAGGTATCTTGAAACAAAGCTTCAAACTGAATTCCTGTTACAAATCCTTTTGCAAACATAGCACCTCTGTTTTTTATCATATATCGAAAATCTTTCTTTAGAGAATCCTTGGAAATTACCAATGCTTCCCCAAAAAGCGCACCATTTTTTGTTCCTCCAATATAGAATACATCTGTTAAATCCACGTAATCTTCCAGCTTCAAATCGTTTTGGCTGCTTGTAAGTGCGGAGGCTATTCTGGCTCCGTCCAAAAATAAAAGCAGGTCATGCTGTCTGCACACTTTTGAAATCTCTGTAAGTTCTGCCTTCGTATAAATGGTCCCAAGCTCCGTGGTATTGGAAATGTATACCATCCCCGGCTGTACCATATGTTCCGTTGTATTTGCATTTAAAACGGCTTCAATCCCGTTTTTGGTCAATTTTCCGTCTACATGAGGAACCGTGCAGACCTTGTGTCCGGTAGCCTCTACCGCTCCTGTTTCATGCACATTAATATGTCCGGTATCGGCAGCAATAACGCACTGATAGGGCTTCAAAAAAGAAGAAATCACCAGAAGATTCGTCTGTGTTCCTCCCGGTATAAAATGGATATCCACATTTTCTCTCTTCATGTGTTTCTTCATATACGCTTCCGCCTGTTTACTATGTACATCCAATCCATAGCCTTCATTTTGCTCTAAATTACATTTTACCAGCATTTCTAAAATCTTTGGATGGGCGCCTTCACTATAATCATTTTTAAAACTATACATGTTTCTAACCATTCCTTTCCTGCAATTTTCTTTCTATTCCGGTACGTTCTATTTTAGCACGTTCTATTCTTCCGGTAAACCTTTAAACCTATGAAATTTCATCAATAGAAAATAGCTGCCACCATAAAAAAAATCTTGTATCTTTTATTTCATTGGTCTATAATACAAAAGTTAGAAAGGACGTGTACATATGATTCAAGACATGACAAAAGGAACCCCTTCCAAAATTTTATGGCGTTTCACCCTTCCCCTCTTTTTGAGTGTGGTTTTCCAACAGCTTTACAGCATTGTTGACAGTGTCGTTGCCGGCCGTTTTGCCGGAACCGATGCCCTTGCCGCCGTAGGTGCCTCTTACCCCATTACTATGATCTACATGGCAGTGGCAACCGGAACCAACATTGGCTGCTCTGTTATTATATCCCAGCTTTTTGGTCAGAAAGATTCTACGAAAATGAAAACAGCCATTTACACTTCCCTGGTTTCTGCATTGGTGTTAAGTATCCTTCTTACTATTTTTGGTACTCTTACGTGCAATTCGTTTATACATCTTCTTGGTACCCCAAAAAATATTTTTTCTGATTCTGCCCTATACCTTCGTATTTATATGTTTGGGTTATTTTTCTTATTTTTATACAATATTTCCACGGGAATATTTACTGCTTTGGGCGATTCCAAAACCCCTTTGCTTTTTCTAATTATTTCTTCTCTTGGAAATGTTGTTTTGGATCTTGTTTTTGTCATTCGTTTTCACATGGGCGTTGCCGGTGTTGCCTGGGCAACTTTTGCAGCACAGGGATTTTCCTCCATTTTGGCTATTGTTGTACTTTTAAAGAGAATACGTTCCATAAAAACAGAGCATAGCCCTTCTCTTTTTTCACGAAGCATGTTCTATAAAATCAGTCGTATTGCCGTTCCAAGTATCCTTCAGCAAAGTTTTGTATCGGTGGGAAATTTATTTATCCAAAGCCTTGTTAATGGTTATGGTTCCAATGTAATTGCCGGTTACAGTGCTGCCGTTAAACTTAATACCTTTGCCATCACATCCCTGACTACCATAGGTAACGGTCTTTCCAACTTTTCAGGGCAAAACATTGGGGCCGGAAAAATCGAACGGGTAAAAGAAGGGTTTCGTTCCGGTGTAAAAATGGTTCTTGCAATTAGCCTTATGTTTACCTTTGCCTACTTTGGTTTTGGTAGGTTTTTCATCCGGATTTTTTTAGATGGAGCAGAAAAAGAAGCTCTGAATGCTGGCGTGAGCTTCTTTAAAATTGTATCTCCCTTTTATGTTATTGTAGCCGTCAAATTAATTTCAGATGGAGTCATTCGCGGTGGTGGTGCAATGAAAGCCTTTATGATTTCAACCTTTTCTGATTTGATACTTCGTGTTGTTCTGGCTTATATTCTGGTCCTTCCATTTGCTTCCACAGGAATCTGGCTATCCTGGCCTTTGGGATGGATTGTAGGCGCTATTCTCTCTTTTATCTTCTATAAAAGAGGGGTGTGGATCATAAAAGATGAAAACCAGGGTTAAAACCTGGTTGCTTCCGGTCCACTTTTTTGAAAGATTGTCCATTCTCCAATGTTTACAGCATGGTCCCCTATTCGCTCTAAATATTTTGCAATCATTAAAACATCCACACAATAGTCTGCAGATATGCTGCCTTCCTGCAATAGAATTATGATTTCACTTTTTATTCCATTAAATAAATCATCCACTTCATCATCCGCTTTCATAACCACTGTGGCGGCAATCACATCACGATTAATAAACGCATCTACCGAATCATGCACCATTTTTTTAGCTGCTGCAAGCATGGGTGGTATTTTTTTTGAAATGTGGTAAAAGTCGGCATGTTCAAATCGCAATAGAATTTCACCGATGTCTGCAGCATGGTCCCCAATTCGTTCAATATCGGTAACCACCTTTAATGCTGCAGAAACCAGTCGTAGGTCTCTTGCCACCGGCTGCTGCCTTGTAATCAGTGACAGACATTGGGATTCTATGGTTTTTTCTAAATCGTTTACCAGATGATCCCCCTCCATAATTTCTCTTGCTATGGTTTGATCCTGTTTCTCCAATGCCATAAAGATTCGGTCTATGGAATCTTCTACCAGATGTCCCATTTCCGTTAAATTATTATTTAATACCATGAGCTGATGCTCAAAACTAACTCTGGCCGTCATACGCTCTCCTCTCTGCTGCCTTCTTGCAGCCTGCCCGTTATTCTAATGGCTTTTCATCAGCCAAATCTTCCCGTAATATAATCCTCCGTACGTTTATCCTTAGGTTTTGAAAAAAATTCTTCGGTTGTATTAAATTCTATAATTTCACCTTGCAGAAAAAATGCCGTATCATCTGAAATTCTGGCTGCCTGCTGCATATTATGGGTAACAATAACCACCGTATATCTCTCCTTTAAGTCTCCCATCAAATCTTCTATTTTCAAGGTAGAAATAGGATCCAGTGCCGAAGTCGGTTCATCCATTAATAATATTTCCGGTTCAACCGCAAGCGCCCTGGCAATACAAAGTCTCTGCTGCTGTCCTCCTGACAATCCCAGCGCTGATTTTTTCAGCCGGTCTTTTACCTCATCAAAGATAGCGGCTCCCTTTAGACTCTTTTCCACTAGTTCATCTAACTTTTTTTTATCTTTCATTCCGTGAATTCTTGGGCCATATGCCACATTATCATAAATACTCATGGGAAATGGATTCGGCTGTTGGAACACCATACCTACTTTTTTACGAAGCCTTGTTGTATCCACTCGGTTATCAAAAATATTTTCTTCATCAATATAAACTTCTCCATGGATTCTAACAATGGGAATCAAATCATTCATTCGATTAATGGTTTTAAGAAAAGTGGATTTTCCACATCCCGAGGGTCCAATCAATGCCGTAATGGCATGATCTTTTATCTCAATGCTAATCTCTTTCAATGCATGATTTTCACCATAATACAAGTTTAGACCCTTTGTTTCAATTTTTGCGTTTTTCATTTTGCGTTAACTCCCATCTGCATCCTTCTTATTCTCTTCTGCTCACATCAAACCGACGGCTTACATGTTTTGTCAGTACATTAATTCCAAGTACAATAACCAGTAGCACCAGTGCAATTCCAAAAGCATTATCATACTGTCCTTTGGACATGCAAAGATACATTTGTATGGTTAGCGTTCCTCCCGGTTCCAATACTTTTTGAAACAACCCGCTTCCGTATTCTCCAAAGCGCGGAAGGAGATAGCCGCTTCCTGCGGTAAATAAAAGGGCTGCGGATTCTCCCACAATTCTTCCAATCGCCAAAATTACACCCGTAACAATTCCCGGCATTGCGGAAGGCAGTAAAATGGTTCGAATCATGTACCACTTGGTTGCTCCCATTCCAAGAGCCCCACTTCGATAAGCCGGTGGAACCGTCTTCAATGCTTCCTGAGTATTTCTTGTAATCAGAGGCAGTATCATCAGTGTCATGGTAAAAGCTCCTGTTAAAATAGAATATCCCAAACCCAGGACTCCACCAAAAAATGCCATTCCAAACAGTCCAAAAATAATAGAAGGAAGTCCCGCCAGTATTTCGGTTGTGCTTTCTATCAGGGAAACAATTTTTCCTTTTTTTGCATATTCACTTAAATAAACAGCCGCTCCGATTCCAATGGGAGTTGCCAGCAATAATGTAATTACAATTAAATATAGAGTATTAATCATGTTTCCAAGTATGCCAAAAGTTCCCTTTCCTGCACTTTGCACCGTAGTAAGAAAGGTCCAGTTAATTACCCGAATTCCCCTTGCAAATACGTAACCTGTCATTCCCACCAACAAAAGTACCGAAAAGGAAGCACTGATATAAATCAGCATTTTTAAAATGAAATCCGAAGGGCGAATTCGTTTTCCATAAATGGCATTTCCGTCATTCATGTGTGTTTCCTCCTTTTTTTAATATTCCGGTAAGGATAAGGTTAATCATCATAATAAACACAAATAGTACCAGACCAATGGTAAATAATACTTTTCTATGGGTATCTGCGGCATATCCCATTTCGCTTACAATGGCGGTGGTAAGAAATCGAACGGAATTAAAGGGGAGAGGTAAATTTACAGAACTCCCGGAAACAAGGCTGATTGCCATAGCTTCCCCAATTGCTCTTCCAACTCCCAGAACGATAGCTGTAACAATTCCGGATTTTGCTGCCGGTAAAATCACCTTAAAAATACTTTGCATAGGGGAGGCTCCCAATGCCAGGGAACCACTTTTTAAATATTCCGGCACGGCCCGAATGGAAGCTTCACTAATATTGATTACCGTTGGGAGTATCATAATTGCTAATACCAGTATAGCCGATATTAAGTTTGCACCCCCTGTAAATTGATGGGTCTGTGAACCTTCAAATATTATAAGTTCCATTTTGTACATCAAAGGATTTAATATTAGAATTCCTAAAAGACCATATACAACCGAAGGAATTCCCGCTAACAATTCCACGGCAGGTTTCACTACTGCTGCTAGTTTTTTTGGTGCTGTCTCTGCTAAAAATACAGCTGTCATAACTCCAATGGGTACACCAATCAAAATGGCAAACACAGTTCCAAGGATGGAAGTTAAAATGACATACAAAATTCCAAATTGTGGGGTTGCCCCCGTTGGTTTCCATACCGAGGAAAATAAAATATCTTTGATTCCAACCTCAAACAGTGCCGGAGTTCCGCTTAGTATCATATAAATCGTAATAGATCCAACGGCAAGTACTGCAAATAATCCACACACAATAAATATAACCTGTGCCATTCGTTCTACTATGGAATGGTTTTTATAATTTCCTTGAATTGAATACCTAGCATCCATGATTTTTCTTTTTCCTGTCTTATTTAGTCTATATTAATTAATCCAACGGATTCAATCAGTGCTTTACCTTCTTCTGTTTTTAAATAATGGAACAATTCCTGTATCTGTGGTGTCTGGTCGCTAATTTCTCCCATGGTAGCCATGACAAAAGGACGACTCAGAAAATAATTTCCTGCTTTAATTTCTTCTGCTGTTGGTGCTACTCCTTCCAGATTTACAGCCGTTACACTATCATCTAAAACATCCAATGAAACATAGCCAATTGCCCCTTTGGTAGATGCTACTTTTGCCATAACGGCTCCTGTGCTGTCTAATTCATTTGCATAAGCACATTGTTCTTCCACTGCCAGTAATTCTTCAAAAGCACCTCTTGTTCCGGATCCGGCTTCTCTTCCAACCACAACCACCGGCATATCACTTCCTCCAAGTTCGCTCCAGTTTCTAACCTCACCTTTGTAAATTTTTGCCAGATCTTCTTTTGTTAAATTAGTTATTGTATTGTTCTTATCCACGATCACAGCAATTCCATCAATGGCTACTTTGTTTTCAACCACACCTGCTGCAATTTCGGTATCCTTTAATGCTCGGGAGGAATTTCCTATATCTGCACTTCCTGCAATTAAAGCCTCCACTCCTGCACTCGATCCAATGTATTCTGAATTAATGGTAATCTTGTTATTAAGTCCCATAAATGCTTCGCTTAAAGCCGTTGCAAATTTTTCCATGGAAGTGGAACCTGCCATCGTAATAGTTCCCGTTATTTCCTCTGTATTTACCTTTTCTGTATTTTCTGTTTTTTCTGTTTTTTCCTTCTTGTTTCCACATCCGGTAATTCCTGTTATACAAAGGGTTCCCAAAAGTATCCATGCTGCTATTCTTTTTTTATTCTTCTTCATAATCTTTCTCCTTTTTTCTTCTTTGTCTTATTTTTTACAACTTTATTCTAATTCATACATATGTAAAGTAATATCAGTTTTTCGTTAACTGTATGTAAACTTCTTCTAAATTTTTCCCACAAAAAAAACACAGAAGACAATTTTTGCTTTCCTGTCTTCTATGTTCTTTTTTAACTTTTTTATCTCTTTTATCTTTTTTTATTCTACATCATAAATTTGTGTTTCTACCGGATCTTCTGTTTCTTCTCCTCTATATAAAAGTTTCAAAATAATCGGCGTAATAATTGAAGAAAAGATTATAAGTAAAATAACGGAAGTAAAATACTTTGTCTCCAAAAGACCTACATCCAAACCTTTTTGTGCCACAATGAGCGCAACTTCTCCTCTTGTCATCATACCCACTCCTATTTTAAGTGCATCTCTACGATGGAATCTGCAGACTCTGCTTATCCATCCGCAGCCAATAATCTTGGTAATGCAGGCAACCACTACAAATGCCAGAGAAAAAAGTAATATTGCCGGTGTAAATTCTTTAATCTGCGTCTTCAGTCCAATGCTGGCAAAAAAAACAGGTCCAAAAATCATGTAAGAATTAATATCCATTTTTCTTACTATATAATCGGCATCCCGTATATTGCAAAGAATGATTCCCGCTACATAGGCACCGGTAATGTCTGCAATTCCAAAATAACGTTCGGCAAGATAAGCTAAGGCAAAACATAAGAACAAACTAATAATGGGAATACGTCTATGTCTTCTATACTTACGGTCATATCGTTTAAATCCTTTGTATAATCCCCATCCACATATTGCAGATAATGCAAAAAATAACAGGGTGCTTATAATAACCCTAACCGGATTAGAATCCGGATTTCGCATTCCCACAACAAAAGTTAAAACAACAATTCCAATGACATCATCAATAATGGCTGCACTCAATATGGTTGTTCCTACCGTTCCCTTTAAATGTCCCAGCTCACGCAAAGACTGTACGGTAATGCTTACCGATGTTGCCGTCATAATCACACCAATAAAAACATTTTTCAAAAAGGCTTCACTGCCCGGCTCTGCAAACCCATGAACCACGGAACTTAATAAAAACCCTCCTGCCAGGGGTACCAGCACACCTACACAGGCAATTAAAAATGCCTTTGGCCCGGTTTTCACCAAATCCTTTAAATCCGTTTCCAGACCTGCAGAAAACATTAGTAAAATAACTCCTATTTCTGCCATTTGTACTAAAAAGTCATTAATTCCAACCAGTCCCAATACACTGGGGCCTATTATCAAACCGGCAATAATCTGTCCAACCACCTGAGGTGCCTTCCACTTTCTTGCCAGCAGTCCGAACAATTCTGCTGAAATAATAATAATTGCCAAGCTTCTAATAATTCCATAAGATTCCATTTTGATACCCATTCCCTTCCATTTTAGTTCTGTATTACAAAAACAAATAAATTGAAACGATAGTTAACTTAATAACTCTATTATTTTACCACTATGATTTTAAAAAACAATCTGCATATTTTATAAAATTTTAATACTTTTTATGGTTTTTTTATGTAATAGGAACGCTTTCCTATTACATAAAAAAAGACCTTTCCTCCCAACCAGGGAAGAAAAATCTTTTTTCGTTACAACGATTTATTTTGATGAATGATTTAAACTATTTTACTATAACGGTACCGGTTTTTCCCTGAATTCCATCTTTTGCTTTTTCAAGCAGGGTAATTAAAGAACGGCGGCCGGCTTTAGAATCTGCAAAATCAATGGCAGCCTGTACTTTAGGAAGCATGGAACCAGGTGCAAAATGACCTTCTTCACAATACTGTTTCATTTCGTCAACACTAACTTCTCCCAGCCATTTTTGATCCGGTTTTCCATAATTAACGGCTGCTTTTTCTACTGCGGTTAAAATAATTAAATAATCTGCATCTAATTCCTTTGCCAGTAAGCAGCTTACATGGTCTTTATCTATAACAGCGCCCGCTCCTTTTAGGTGGTTTCCTTCTAAAACTACAGGAATACCTCCACCGCCTCCGGCAATTACAACGCTTCCGGATTCAACTAAAGTACGAATCGCTCCAATTTCAATTACTTCCTTTGGTTTTGGAGAGGCAACGACTCTGCGATATCCTCTTCCTGAATCTTCTTTGGTTATCCATCCATATTTCTGTTCTGCTTCTTCGGCTTCTTCCTTTGTCATAAACTGACCAATTGGTTTTGCAGGTTTTTCAAAAGCCGGGTCATTTCTGTCCACTTTAACCTGTGTAATCATGGTGGTTACAGGCGTGTCCATAATCCCTCTATTAACAAGTTCTTCTCTTAATGCGTTCTGTAAATCATAACCAATATAAGCCTGGCTCATTGCAACACATACAGAAAGTGGCGTTGCAGGTATGGACTTATCTTCACGGCTAAGTGCGGACATAGCATTATTAATCATACCAACCTGTGGTCCATTCCCATGAGTTACGATTACTTCATTGCCTTCTTGAATCAAATCTACAATTGCTTTTGCTGTTGTTTTTACTGCATCCATCTGTTCTGGAAGTGTATTACCTAATGCATTACCACCTAATGCAATTACTACTCTTTTTTTGCTCATATTATATAAACCTCCTTGAAATTTTCCAATACGTTCTCTTATGTTTATATAATACACCAAAAATATTTTTTATGCAACAATTTTTTTTAGTTTTAATTATTCTTCATTTCTTCTAACAATTTATCTGCGCTAACCAGCTTCACACATAATACAAATAAAGCCGAAGCTTCTTTCAATTCTTCCGGTGTTGGAAAAGAAGGAGCAATACGAATGTTGGAATCATGAGGATCTAAACCATAGGGATAGGTAGCCCCTGCATCGGTCATTATAACCCCTGCTTCTTTACACTTTTGTACAATGGCTTTTGCACAGCCCTCCATCGCTTCAAAGGAAATAAAATATCCCCCTCTTGGTGCAATCCATGAACCAATTTCCAATCCACCCAGTTCTTTTTCCATGGTTTCTAAAACAGCTTCAAACTTTGGACGCATAATATCCGCATGTTTCATCATATGCGCCTGCATACCTTTCAGATCTTTAAAAAAGCGAACATGACGGAGTTGGTTTACCTTATCATAACCGATCGTCTGAATGGTAAGTTGTTTCCGAATCTCTACCAAATTCTCCTTTGAAGCTACAATCGCAGCCACACCGGAACCCGGAAAACTGATTTTTGAAGTGGAACAGAATTTATATACTAAATTAGGATTTCCTACTTTTTCACATTCATGTAAAATCTCAATTAAATGATCGTGTCCCTGTGCATGGCTATATAAATGATGAAGTCCATATGCATTATCCCAATAAATACGGAAGTCCTCTCCCGCTGGTTTTAATCGTGCAAAGCGCCTTACACATTCATCGGAGTAAGTAATTCCCTGAGGGTTTGAATACTTTGGAACACACCAGATTCCTTTAATTGAAGCGTCCTCACTAACCAGTTTCTCCACTATATCCATATCCGGTCCTTCCGGTGTCATAGGAACATTTATCATTTCAATACCAAAGTGCTCGGTAATGGCAAAGTGACGATCATAGCCGGGTACTGGGCATAAAAACTTAACCTTATCCAGTTTTGCCCAAGGAGTGCTTCCCATTACTCCATGAGTCATAGAACGGGATACGGTGTCATACATAACATTTAGACTGGAGTTTCCATAAATAATAATATTATCTGCATCCACTTCCATCATATCTGCAAGAAGTTGTTTGGCTTCTTTAATTCCATCCAATACACCATAATTTCTACAATCTGCGCCTTCTTCTCCCTTTAGATTCGTTCCACTGTTCAAAACATCCATCATTCCCATAGAGAGATCTAATTGGGCTGCTGCCGGTTTTCCTCTTGACATATCCAGCTTTAATCCTTTTTTCTTTGCTTCTTCATATTCTTTTTCTAAAGCTTCTTTCTCTTCTAAAAGCTCTTCTTTTTTCATTTCTTTATATGATTTCATATGGAGCCTCCTTGCTTCTGATTTTTCTTATTTATTCTAAAGTATTCACTTTCATTTGTCAACATTTTAGTGATTCATCACTTTAATTCATTACAAGCGATGAATCACTCTGTATTTTCTTACTATTTACCTCATCGGGCTTATATATTGGCAATATTAATTGGTTCCAAATCTCTTGAATTTTCTTCCAGACAAGTTAAATACGCCGCCGCCGTATCTAAGGAAGTAAGACAGGTTACGCCGGTTTCCACCGCATTTCTTCGAATTAAAAATCCATCGCTTCCCTTTTCATTTCCCTGGGTTGGCGTATCAATCACCAAATCAATTTCGTGGCTTAAAATGACATCCATAAAATTAGGGGAAGGCTGTGAAAGTTTATTTACCTTTTCCACTAAAACATGATTCTTTTCTAAAAAGCGCCCGGTTCCCGGTGTTGCAAAAATAGTGTAGCCCAACTTAATAAAACGTTTTGCAAGATCTAATGCCTCTTCTCGGTCTGCTTTTTTTACCGATAATAACATTTTTTTATACACCGGTTTTCCGATACCCGCACCACGAAAAGCTTTATACAACGCATCATTATAGTTTTTGGCAATTCCCAGGCATTCACCGGTGGACTTCATTTCCGGTCCAAGGCTGATTTCCGCTCCTCTGATTTTTTCAAAAGAAAAGACAGGAAATTTAATCGCAATGTGTTCTGCTTTTGGCTGTAACCCCGGCTGATAACCCATATCTTTGATTTTTCTTCCCAGCATAACAAAAGTTGCCAGTTTTACAATGGGAATTCCTGTTACTTTCGTAATATAAGGCACCGTACGGCTAGAGCGGGGATTTACTTCAATAACATAAACTTCTTCTTTACATACAATAAACTGAATGTTAATCATTCCGATTACATGTAAAGATTTTGCCAGACGCTTTGTATACTCTACAATAGTTTCCTCTACCTGTTCCGATAACGTTTGCGACGGATACACCGATATGCTGTCTCCGGAGTGAACCCCCGCACGTTCTATATGTTCCATTATCCCCGGTATCAATATATCTTCTCCATCACAGATAGCATCCACTTCAATTTCTTTTCCCAAAATATATTTATCCACTAAAATTGGGTGTTCCTGGGCAATTTTATTAATATTCTCAATGTAGAGTTTTAAATCGGAGTCATTAATGGCAATGCGCATTCCCTGCCCTCCCAATACATAAGAAGGTCTTACCAGAACCGGATATTCCAGCTGGTTTGCTGCCTCTATTGCCTCCGATACCGTATACACTGTCTTTCCTTCCGGTCTGGGAATCCTACAGTCTTCTACTATCTTGTCAAAAAGTTCTCTGTCCTCGGCGGCATCCACATCTTCTGCTTTGGTACCAAGAATAGGAACCCCCATTCTTATTAAATCTTCGGTTAGTTTAATTGCGGTCTGTCCTCCAAACTGCACTACCGCCCCATCCGGCTTTTCTACCTCTACAATATTTTCAACATCCTCCGGTGTCAGCGGTTCAAAATAAAGTTTATCTGCAATATCAAAATCCGTACTCACGGTTTCCGGATTGTTATTTACAATAATAGTTTCATATCCGGCTTCTTTAAATGCCCAGGTGCTGTGTACGCTACAGTAATCGAACTCAATGCCCTGTCCTATTCGAATGGGTCCGGAGCCTAATATTAAAACTTTTTTCTTTTTATTTTGCGTAACGGCTTCACATTGTCCTCCATATACCGAATAATAATAAGGTGTTGCTGCCTCAAATTCTGCTGCACAGGTATCCACCATCTTATATACTGCCTTTATGTTCCAGTGTTTCCGAAGTTCTTTTATCTCGGATTCCTTTTTTCCGGATAAATTTCCAATGACCGTATCCGGAAATTCCAAGCGCTTTGCCTCTTTTAATATCTCTTCTGTCAGCGTATTTTTTCTAAGAAGTTCTTCCATTTCTACAAGGACTGCAATTTTATCAATAAACCAGCGATCTATTTTGGTATCTTCAAAAATTTCATCATAAGTAAACCCTTTCCTCAGCGCCTGGGCAATGGCATAAATTCGTTGGTCGTCTACACATTTAAGTTTTTCATGGAGTTCCTTATTGGTAAGGTTGGAAAAGTCATAAGATAAAAGACTATCCACATGCTGTTCCAAGGAACGAAGTGCCTTCATTAAAGCACCTTCGAAATTTCTGCAGATACTCATGACTTCCCCAGTAGCCTTCATCTGTGTTGTTAACGTTCTTTTTGCAGAAATGAATTTATCAAAAGGAAATCTGGGCATTTTTACAACGCAATAGTCCAGTGCCGGTTCAAAACTTGCATATGTTTTTTCTGTGATTGCATTTTTTATTTCATCCAGTTGGTATCCAAGAGCAATCTTTGCCGCTACCTTTGCAATGGGATATCCCGTTGCTTTTGATGCCAGTGCCGATGAACGGCTTACTCTGGGATTTACTTCTATAACACAGTATTCAAAGCTGTCTGGATGAAGTGCATACTGCACGTTGCATCCACCGGTAATATTTAATTCTGTAATAATTCGAAAGGCAGAACTTCGTAACATTTGGTACTCTTTATCCCCCAATGTCTGGGAAGGTGCCACTACAATGCTGTCCCCTGTATGCACTCCAACCGGATCAATATTTTCCATATTGCATACCATAATGCAGGTTCCATTTCCATCCCGCATTACCTCGTATTCAATTTCCTTCCATCCCGCAATACAACGTTCTACAAGAACCTGTCCCACACGGCTCAACCGCAGTCCATTGGTAAGAATCTCTACCAATTGTTGTTCATTTTCTACGATTCCTCCTCCGCTTCCCCCAAGGGTATATGCAGGGCGAAGTACAATTGGATATCCTATTTCCTTTGCAAAAGCAATCCCATCTTCCACATTTTCCACAACAAGGGAAGGCGCACAAGGTTCTTTTAGTTTTTCCATGGTTCTTTTAAACTCCAACCGATCCTCTGCCTTTTTTATGGTTTCTGTCGTTGTACCAATTAATTGTACCCCCGCCTCTTTTAAAAATCCGGATTCGGAAAGTTCCATTGCCAGGTTCAATGCCGCCTGTCCACCAAGGGTAGGCAAAAGGCTATCCGGCTTTTCCAAACGTAGGATTCTCTTTAACATATTTACGGTAAGTGGCTCTATGTATACCTTGTCTGCAATGTCTTTATCTGTCATTATTGTAGCCGGATTGGAATTTACAAGTACAACTTCTATACCCTCTTCCTTTAAAGAACGGCATGCCTGTGTCCCTGCGTAATCAAATTCTGCTGCCTGTCCAATTACAATAGGTCCCGATCCAATGACTAATACTTTTTTGATTTCTGGCTTTTTTGGCATATTTTCTCCCATCTGCTTCCTCAGCGAAATACCATTTGTTAATGTTTCTGTCCTTTGCTCTTAGTTTTCCCTCTGCATCAGGTTCATAAAACGGTCAAATAAAAAGTTGCTGTCCTCTGGTCCCGGGCAGGCTTCCGGATGAAACTGCACCGTAAAAATCTTTTTCCCAATATAGGATAATCCCTCATTGGAAGAATCATTTACATTTACAAAACTTGGGATTGCAATCCTATCATCCATTGTGCCATCCTTTACCACGTATCCATGATTTTGAGAAGACATATAGATTTTCCCCGTTGCTAAATCTTTTACCGGATGATTGGCACCTCTGTGTCCGTATCTCATCTTCCTTGTATCCCCACCAACTGCAAGTGCCATAAGCTGATGGCCAAGACAAATTGCAAAAACAGGAACCTCACTTTGGTATATTTTTTTCATCTCTTTGATGATTTCAGGACAGGCCTTGGGATCCCCTGGTCCATTTGAAAGCATAATTCCATCCGGTTTTTCTGCAAGTACCTCTTCTGCCTTTGTATCTGCCGGATAGATTCTAACCTGACAGTCTCTTTTTATCAAAGATTCCAGGATATTATTTTTTGCACCAAAATCATACAAGGCTACTTTGTAACCATCTCCCGGGATTACTTTTTTTTCTTTGCAGGTTACTTCTTTTACCACATCTTTTCCCTTATGATTTTTAAGAACCGCTACTACCTGGGGAATGGAAAAGTCTTCCCTTGTTGTAATCATTCCTTTCATCGTTCCTTTTTCTCTTAAAATTTTAGTCAGTGCACGGGTATCAATTCCACAGATTCCTGGGATAAGATTTGTTTCTAAGAAATGTTGAATAGAAGATTCACTACGAAAATTACTGGAAATACGAGATAATTCACCGACAATAAAACCATCCGGCCAAGGTTTTGAGGATTCCATGTCCTCCTTACAAATACCATAATTACCAATTAATGGATAAGTCATTACAACCGCTTGTCCTGCATAGGACGGGTCTGTCAGAATTTCTAAATATCCTGTCATAGATGTATTAAAAACGATTTCACTGATGACCTCCTTGGAATACCCTATATGGTTTCCACTAAAACAGGTGCCATCCTCCAGAATTAAAAATGCTTTCATTCTTTCTCTGCCCCTTTCAGTTTATCGTAAAAAAATTTATATTTTTTTCAAATTTTTATGATTTTAGCACACTATGTATTTTTATGCAATACTTTTTGGGAAATTACAAAATTTTTTTTCACACAGCAAAAAAACTTGGGAGAATACCTAGCTTTTATTCTTCCAAGTTTTTTATTATATGAATAATTATTCAGAATTTCTCTACAATTCCCTGATTTTTTCTTTATTTTCTTCTTATTTGCAAAACCCTATTGTTTCATTAGCTCTACTTATTACTTCTTTTTTGGAATCTCTTCCTCATCAAAAGCAACCCTTACATAAAATCCCGTTTCCGTTTCTTTTATTTCCTTTATAACACCTTTCTCCGATTTTAACCGTTCTTGTTCTAAATAGCACCCAGACATTGCAACCGCAGGTTCAATAATATAATGATAGTTTACCGGTGAACTTCTTTCCAGTATTTCCACTTCCTGTCCTTCTTTTACCAGTCCTGGCCTTTCCATTTTAAATTCCATAATTCGCATTTTATCACCTCTAAATTTCAATCAATTCATATTCATCCGTTCCAATTCCCAGCTTTTTCCCATGTTCAATACAGCTTCTCCAGTTTGTGGTGGGATGATTATTATGAAAATGATCGTGTTCTTTATGGTCTTCATGCTCCTTTACATACTCATCCAAACGGCTTCCGGGCATAATTGGCTGACGGTTAACGGCATCCGCACATGCCACATCCAGTGCAATGGGATCAAAAGAAGCAAACATTCCAATATTAGGAACAATTGGAAGATCGTTTTCTGCATGGCAGTCACAGAATGGAGAAACATCTACTACAATACTTATGTGAAAATGAGGTCTTCCTTTTACTACAGCATAAGTGTATTCTGCAATTTTTTTATTTAAAATATCGTTGGTTTCATCTCCCGCTGCATCCACCGCATCCATTGGGCAGACTCCAATGCATCTTCCACAGCCAACACACTTATTCTGGTCAATGCTTGCTTTTTTATTGATAATACTTGGTGCATCATGGGCACAAATTTTAATGCATCTTCCACAGCCAATGCAATTTTCCTGAATAATATGAGGCTTTCCGGCACTGTGCATTTCCATTTTTCCAGCACGGGAACCGCAGCCCATTCCTATATTTTTAAGTGCACCACCAAATCCCGTTGCCTCATGTCCCTTGAAATGATTGAGTGTGATGAAAACATCCGCATCCATAATTGCACGTCCGATTTTTGCTTCTTTGACGTATTCTCCATTTTCAACCGGTACCAGTTCCTCATCCGTACCTTTTAGCCCGTCTGCAATAATAACATGACACCCTGTCTGCATAGGAGAAAACCCATTTTGGTATGCTGCATCCAGATGATCCAGTGCATTTTTTCTTCCACCCACATAAAGGGTATTGCAATCTGTTAAAAATGCTTTTCCACCCAGTTCTTTGATAACATTTACCACCACCGCTGCATAATTGGATCTTAAAAATGCAAGGTTTCCCGGTTCCCCAAAATGAATCTTAATGGCTGCATATTTTTTTTCAAAATCAATGTCACCAATTCCCGCTGTTCGAATCAGTCTTTCTAATTTTTGCAGAAGATTTTCATTAAATGAAGTTCTCATATTTGTAAAATATACTTTTGATTTTTCCATAAATCAGCACTCCTTCTTTTCTTTTCTTATCTTTTCTTTTCTTATCTTTTCTTTTCTTATCTTTTCTTGTCTTATCTTTTCTTGTCTTACAAATACCATTGTAACATAAGTTTTATCTTTTATATTCATTCCTTTTCGTTTTTCATTTCTTCCTTAAAGTCTTTTCTTAAAATCTTCATACCCAAATGTTTTAAATACCTTTATTTTTCCATCTTTTTTATAAGCAAGAGAGGGAAGGTTCATACCATTAAAAGTATTCGTCTTTACCATCGAATAAATCGCCATATCACAAAAAATTACCCGGTCGCCTATGTTTAGTTCTTTTTCAAATATATAGTCTCCTATAATGTCCCCAGCAAGACAGGTTGGACCTGCCAGACGATATCCATAGGGTTCTGCCTTTATTTGAGTGATTTCTGCGGATTTTCCATGTAAAATTGGTGGGGTATAGGGCATTTCCAGAACATCGGGCATATGGCAGGCAGGGGAAGTGTCCAGTATTGCTATCTTTATTTCATTTTCTATGACATCTAAAACCGTAGATACCAGAAAGCCTGCATTGAGCGCAGCCGCCTCCCCCGGTTCCAGATAAATTGTAAGTCCGTATTTTTTTTGCATATGCCGGATACAGGAAACCAGAGTCTCTATATCGTAGTCTTCCCGGGTAATATGATGTCCTCCACCAAGATTCAGCCACTTCATCTTTGATAAAACACTTCCAAACTCTTCCTCTACCTTTTCAAGCGTTATAAGCAGGGCGTCCGAATTTTGTTCACATAAGGTATGAAAGTGCAGTCCGCTGATTCCATGGAGATCCTCTTCTAAAAACTTTTCCTTTGTAATTCCCATTCGCGAATAAGGCGCACAGGGGTCATACATTTCATGTCCCTTCTGGGTAGAGCACTGAGGATTGATTCGAAGTCCACATTCCTTTCCAGAGGATACGGCTTTTTTCTTAAATCGATTCCATTGGGAAAAGGAATTGAAAACAATGTGGTCGCAAAGAGATAAAATTTCATCTATTTCATCTTCACGATAAGCTCCTGCATATATGTGGTTCTCCCCTCCCATGTACTCTTTTCCAAGCTTTGCTTCATGCAGACCACTTGCCGTGGTTCCATCCAAATATTTTCCCATTAGAGGGTAAGCTTTGTACATGGAAAAACATTTTTGAGCTAGAAGAATATGGCATCCCGTCCGTTCTTTTATTGATTTTAAAATTTCCAGATTATGAACCAGACGTTCCTCTTCCACCACAAAAAACGGTGTTTTTATAGTATTCCTATCCATTTTGTTATCTCCTGACTGGGGGTTCTATTCCTATCCATCCCATTTTAGTCTACCAAGGCTGGATGAAAATCTTCCTTCCATGGTAGTCCCCATGTATTCAAGGCTTCCATAAATGGATCCGGATCAAATTCTTCTATATTATAAACCCCTGCTCCACTCCAGGTTCCATTCATAATCAACATAGCTCCAATCATAGCCGGTACTCCGGTTGTATAACTGATTGCCTGTGATCCCACCTCTTTATAGCATTCCTGATGGTCACATATATTATATAGGTAATAGGTCTTGTCCTTTCCATCCTTCTTTCCCCGGAAAATACATCCAATATTGGTCTTTCCTACGGTTCTTGGGCCCAGACTTCCAGGATCCGGTAATACCGCTTTTAAAAATTGTAAGGGTACGATTTGCTTTCCTTCAAATTCAATTGGCTTAATAGAGGTCATTCCCACGTTTTCCAAACATTTCAAATGTGTAAGATAGCTTTCTCCAAAGGTCATAAAAAAACGAATTCTTTTTATTCCCGGCATGTTAATTCCTAAAGATTCCAGTTCCTCATGATGTAATAAATACATGTCTTTTTTACCGACTCCTTCAAAAGTATACTCCCTTTTGATTTCCATTGGCTCTGTTTCTATCCATTTTCCGTTTTCCCAATAGCTTCCCTTTGCTGAAACTTCACGGATATTAATTTCCGGATTAAAATTGGTTGCAAAGGGATAGCCATGGTCCCCACCATTACAGTCTAAAATGTCAATATAATTAATTTCGTCAAATTCATGTTTTAATGCGTAGGCACTAAAAACACCCGTTACTCCCGGATCAAATCCACTTCCAAGTAAGGCGGTAATCCCTGCCTCCTCAAACTTTTTTTTATACTCCCACTGCCATTTATATTCAAACTTAGCCGTATCCAATGGCTCATAATTTGCCGTATCCACATAGTTGGTTTTGGTTGCAAGACAGGCATCCATGATGGTTAAGTCCTGATAAGGGAGAGCCAGATTCAGTACCACGTCCGGTTGAAATTTATGAATCAGTGCCACCAGTTCCTCTACGTTGTCTCCATTCACTTGAGCCGTATGAATCACGGTTTTTGTTTTTCCCTGTAATTTTTCTTTTAATTGGTCACATTTGCTTTTTGTACGGCTTCCAATCATAATTTCTTCAAATTCCCTGCTGTTTTGACAGCATTTTTGAATGGCTACTCCTGCCACTCCACCACAGCCAATAATTAACGCTTTTCCCATTCTATATTCCTCCACACTGTTATATCGTTATATTTTTATGTAATCCTATTTTGTTACTGCCAGCAATAGCTCACGGAGCACCTTACAGGCTGTTGCCGTAGACGATCCGGAAGTATCGTATACCGGTGAAAGTTCGTTGATATCCATCCCTGCAATAAATAGTTTCCCCACCTTTTGAATGGCTTCTAATAGTTCCATGAAGGAAACACCACCTGCTTCCGGGGTTCCGGTTCCGGGAAGAATGGAAGGATCCAGCACATCCAGGTCGATTGTTAAATATACGGGATGACCGGTGCATATATTAATGGCCTCTTCCAGTCCATTAAAATTATACTTATTCAGACAGGTATGTTCTTTGGCCCATTGAAACTCGGCTCGCTCTCCACTCCGAATTCCAAACTGAAAAATCTTTCCATCTCCGGTTAAATCCCATATTCTTCGAAGAACCGCAGCATGGGATAATTTTTCTCCTAAATATTCTTCCCGTAAATCCGTATGGGCATCAAACTGTATAATGTGTAAATCGGGATATTTTGAAAATACAGCCTCCACGGCCCCCAGTGTAACTAAATGTTCCCCACCAATCATACAGGGAATCTTATTTTCATCCACTATACTCTTTGTGATTTTTCTTATTTCATCCAAGGCTTTTCTGGTATTTCCAAAAGGAAGTTCCAAATCCCCTCCATCAAAAACACGAATATCTTCTATGTCCTTATCTTGATAGGGGCTGTACGTTTCCAATCCATAAGATTCTCCTCTCATGGTACGGCTTGCAAAACGGGTACCCGGTCGATAGGAGGTGGTAGAATCCAGTGGTGCTCCAAAAATAACGACCTCTGCTTCCTCAAAAGAAGATTCACAGCCTAAAAAAGTTTCTATATTTTTATTCCACATCACGCAATAGCTCCTCTACATAGTTTGGAAGTGCAAAAGCTCCTAGGTGCAGCCTTGTATTATAATACTTTGTCTGCAGTCCAAGGGCATTCCATTTTGCACCATTAAAATCCTTCGTTGGATGATATTTTTTTGAAGAAAATCCAAATAACCAGTGGCCAGATGGATAGGTTGGAATGTGCGCCTGGTAAACCTTGCTAACAGCAAAACTTTCCACAATTCGTTTATGGGCACGCTGCATCGCCTGGGCATCCTGATCATAAAATGGGCTTTCATGCTGATTTACAATAATGCCATCTTCTTTTAGGGCCTTATAACAGTTTCCATAAAATTCTTTTGTAAACAGTCCCTCTCCCGGACCAAATGGATCCGTTGAGTCTACAATAATCAAGTCATAGCTATCCTCACAGGAACGAACGTACTTTAGCCCATCCTGATAGGTAATATGTACTCTTTTATCCTCTAAACTGCAAGAGGTTGTAGGTAGATATTTCTTACATACTTCCACTACTAACTCATCAATTTCCACCATATCAATGTGTTCCACACTATTATAGCGGGTTAGCTCGCGAATCACGCCGCCATCTCCTGCTCCAATTACCAAAACTTTTTTTGCATGAGGATGTACTGCCATAGGTACATGTACCATCATTTCATGATAAATAAATTCATCTTTTTCTGTTAACATGATATACCCATCTAAGGTTAAAATTCTGCCAAATTCTTTGGAATCAAATACATCAATTCTTTGATAATCGCTTTGTGCGCTAAATAACTGACGATTGACTTTAATTGAAAAATTCACTTCCGGTGTATGTTGTTCTGTAAACCATAATTCCATAGCTTTCCCATAATCCTTTCAAAATAGTGAATATTTATCTTTTTCTTTATCGTAATACATTTAAATGTTCCAGCTGCATATCTTCCGGTCCTGTCATAAAGCAGCCTTTTTCTTTGGCATAGATAATATAGTTTAAAATTTCTTCTGTAATAGCCTCCCCCGGAGCTAAAATAGGAATTCCCGGTGGATAGCACATTACAAATTCACTGCAGATTCTTCCGGCACTCTTTAAAATTGGAAGAGCTTCCTTTTCTCCATAAAAAGCTTCCTGTGGAGTCTTTACAACCTGTGGATTAATGTATTCATGATCCAGCATTCCCGTTCTTTCTTTCTTAAAGCGTCTTCGTATTTCAGAAAGTGCACTCACCAGCCGTTCTATTTCACGCTCTCGGTCCCCCACGGAAAGATATGCCAATATATTGCCAATATCACCAAATTCAATTTGAATGTCGTATTCATCTCTTAATAAATCATACACTTCCACTCCTGCAAGTCCAATATCCAATGTATTTACAGAAAGTTTTGTAACATCAAAATCATAAATAGAATCTCCATTTATTAATTCATCGCAATACGCATAATAGTCTCCAATTTTATTGATCTCTTTTCTTGCATAATTGGCAAGACCACGTACTTTTTCAAAAATACAGTCTCCGTGAAGTGCTAAATTTCTTCGGGATATATCCAAACTTGAAAGGAGAAGATAGCTTCCACTTGTTGTCTGTGTTAAGTTAATAATCTGTCTTACATAATCTGCATTTACCTGGTTTCCAACAAGTAAAAAAGAGCTTTGGGTCAAGCTTCCTCCTGACTTATGCATGCTTACCGATGCCATATCCGCTCCCGCCTCCATCGCCGATAGTGGAAGGTTCTTGTCAAAATAAAAATGGGTTCCATGGGCTTCATCTGCCAGTACTTTCATCCCATAAGCGTGTGCCAGTTTTGTAATTTCCCGAATATTGGAACAGATTCCATAATAGGTAGGATTGTTTACAAGGACGGCCTTTGCATCGGGATTTTCTTTTATCATTCGCTCCAGTTCCCCCAGTGACATTCCAAGTGCAATTCCAAGCCTTTTATCCACCTCCGGATTTACATAAACAGGAATTGCTCCACTTAAGATAAGGGCATTGATGGCGCTTCTATGTATATTTCTTGGCATAATAATCTTATCCCCTGCCTTGCAGACAGCTAAAATCATAGTCTGTACCGCACTCGTAGTTCCGCCTACCATGAAAAAAGCATGCGCCGCCCCAAATGCATCCGCTGCTAATCGTTCCGCCTCTTTTATAACTCCTACCGGATGACATAAATTATCCAGCGGTTTCATGGAATTTACATCTACGGACATGCATTTCTCTCCCAGAAACTCCGTTAATTCCGGATTTCCTTTTCCTCTTTTATGTCCCGGTACATCAAAAGGAACAATTCTCTCCTTTTTAAACTGGCAAAGTGCCTCATATATTGGAATACGATTCTGTTCTAACTGCATTTTTCTCACCTCAAAAAATATTACTTCCACTAAAAATCTCAATCATTTCCTGGCGTAAAGCCTTTGTCACATCTAAACGTACTTTCGGTGGCAGTTCATAAGCATCCGTTTTGAATAAATAATTTTGCAAATCAATCTCTTTAATTAACATCTTTGTATGAAAAATGTTGGACTGATACATGTTCACATCAATTGCGTCATATTTCAGCAGAGTTTCCTCAGCAATATAGTCTTGAATGGATGTAATCTTATGATCCATGAAAAGTTTTCTTCCATCCACTTCTCTTGTAAATCCACGTACACGATAGTCCATTGTAATAATATCCGAGTCAAAGCTGCCAATGAGATAATCCAATGTAGAAAGTGGTGTAATCTCTCCGCAGGTGGCAACATCAATGTCTACACGAAAAGTGGCAATACTTGTTTCTGGATGATATTCCGGATAAGTGTGTACCGTTACGTGGCTTTTATCCAAATGCGCCACTACCGTCTCCCCTTTTGTAATCACTTCCCGACGCATATCCCCACTCCGAGCGGAAAGCATCTGTTCTTCCGCCAGCAAAATAGTGGCACTTGCCCCCTGTGGTTCATAATCCTGTTTGGATACACTCAGAACATGGGCACCAATCATTTTCGTAACATTACATAATATATTTACCAAACGATTGGAATTATATTGTTCGTCTATATAAGAAATATAGTCCTTCTGCTCTCGCTGTGTTTTTGCATAGCAGACATCGTAAATATTAAAACTCAATGATTTTGTTAAGTTATTGAATCCATATAATTTTAAATTGTCTGTCATATTAATTCCTCCCCCTTTCCATTTTATTCAAAAAAAATACAAGTGCATGAGGTACGATGACCATTACACTTGTATTTTTACTAATTGTTTTATTTATATTTGAACTTACATTCGCATTTTATTTATCCAATATAGCATTTAGAGTCTATATAGCAAGAATTTACTTTTACTACTCTTATTGATTGTTTCACAAGTGTGATGTGTCTCAAAGACACACGGTTGTTAGTCACCAACTCAATGTTAAATTATTTTAACATCAACTTATAAAATTTGAGTTTTTCACTCAATCAATAGGGCAACTTGTGTCGCCTATGTTTTAATAAAATTCCTGCAAAAATTCTCTTATGCTTTTGCTACTATGATTATATAAAAATAACAAAGGGATGTCAATGTTTTTTCTCACTATTTCTTTAAAAACTCATCAATTCCTTTTGCTGCTGCTTTTCCTGCTCCCATTGCAAGAATTACGGTAGCTGCTCCTGTAACAGCATCTCCACCTGCGTAAACTCCCGTTTTGGTAGTAGCTCCTGTTTCTTCCTCTGCAATGATACATTTGCGCTTATTAATATCTAAGCCCTTTGTAGTGGAAGATATCAATGGATTTGGACTTGTTCCAAGAGACATAACCACCGTATCCAATTTCAATTCAAACTCAGATCCGGGAATCACAGTAGGTCTTCTTCTTCCCGATGCGTCCGCTTCCCCAAGTTCCATTTTTACACAGGTCATTCCTCTAACCCATCCATTTTCATCCACTAAAATTTCAGTTGGATTGGTCAAGAGATCGAAAATAACTCCCTCTTCTTTTGCATGGTGTACTTCTTCTGCTCTGGCAGGAAGTTCTTCCTCACTTCTGCGATATACAATGTGTACTTCGGCGCCTAGACGAAGTGCGGTTCTTGCTGCGTCCATTGCAACATTTCCACCACCAACAACCGCAACCTTTTGTCCTGCTATAATTGGAGTATCATATTCCTCTCGGAATGCCTTCATCAAATTAGAGCGTGTTAAATATTCATTCGCGGAGAACACACCATTTGCATTTTCTCCCGGAATGCCCATAAACATAGGAAGTCCGGCACCGGATCCAACAAATACAGCATCAAATCCTTCCTCTTCTAATAATTCATCAATGGTAGTGGATTTACCGATTACCACATTTTTTTCAATCTTAACGCCTAAAGCCTTTACGTTCTCCACTTCTGGCTGAACGACATCTTTTTTAGGCAGTCGAAATTCTGGAATTCCGTAAGAAAGCACGCCGCCGGTCTCATGAAGTGCTTCAAAAATAGTTACCTCATAACCTAATTTTGCTAAGTCTCCTGCACAGGTAAGCCCCGCCGGACCTGATCCAATAACCGCAACTTTTTTGCCGTTGGTTGATTCCGGTGCTTTTGGCTTAATTCCATGTACTCTTGCCCAGTCTGCTACAAATCGCTCTAGCTTTCCAATGGATACGGCTTCTCCCTTAATTCCACGAATGCATCGGCATTCACATTGAGACTCTTGAGGGCAGACACGTCCGCACACCGCTGGAAGAGCAGAATATTGATTGATTACATGATACGCTTCTTCAAAGTTTCTTTCTGCCACCTTTTTAATAAATCCAGGAATATCAATGGATACCGGACAACCGGCTATACACTTCGCATTTTTGCAATTTAGACAACGGCTGGCTTCTGCAACCGCCTCTTCTTCATTATATCCAAGACAAACTTCATCAAAATTTGTTGCGCGTACTTTTGGTTCCTGTTCTCTTACAGGAATTCGTTTTAATACATTCACTTCCATTATTCATCACCTCCGCAATGTCCACAGCCGCCATGATGGGTCTTTCCCTCTGTTAAACGTAAACTTGCTCTTCCTTCTTCTGTCTTATACATCTGTTGTCTTTTCATGGATTCATCAAAATTAACAAGGTGTCCGTCAAATTCAGGTCCATCTACACAGGCAAATTTAACTTCTCCACCAACCGTCAAACGACAGGCTCCACACATACCCGTTCCATCTACCATAACCGGATTCATGCTTACTACCGTATGTATTCCCAGTTCTTTTGTTAAAATACACACAAATTTCATCATAATAACCGGACCAATGGCGATTACTAAGTCGTATTTTTTTCCTTCATTTTGAATTAAGTCTTTAATTTTATCATTTACATTGCCCTTAAATCCATAAGATCCATCATCCGTTGCAATATAAACATTTTTTGCCCACTGTTTCATGGCATCTTCTAATATGATTAAACTTTTATTTCTTGCTCCAATAATAACGTCTACGTCATAGCCATTTTGTTTCATCCATTTTACCTGTGGATAAATCGGTGCGGTTCCAACCCCGCCGGCAACAAATAAAATATTCTTCTTTTTTAAGTCTTCTGGGTTTTCTTCTATCAGTTCCGTGGCTTTGCCAAGAGGTCCTACAAAATCAAGAAATGCATCCCCTTCTTTTAAATCTTTCATTTTCTCTGTAGAGGCTCCGACGGTTTGAAATACAATAGTAACCGTTCCGGCTTCCCTGTCATAATCGCAAATCGTTAAGGGTATTCTTTCACCCATTTCGTCCATCTTTACAATGATGAATTGTCCCGGATAACAATGTTTTGCAACTCTGGGTGCTTCTACATCAAAAAGGTAAATCATTTCTGACAATTGTTCTTTTTTTACAATCTTAAACATCCTATTTCCTCCACTTATTCTTTTTGTAAAACCTTAAATTCAACCATATTATAGCATTACACCTAATGATAGGCAAGCTGATTTTATTGGATTACCGGCTTTTTTCTGATTCATTTTCAACATTACGTAAAGATACCCCTACACTATGGATTCACATTATATAGTGTAAGGGCACTTTTGTTCTGATCTATCTTAATTTAGAAGTCTACCTCTGTACCATAGTAAATGCAGGTAAATAATTTTTCCATCTCCGCCGGTGTAATTGGTCTTGGATTGGATCCTGTACATGCATCTCCTATTGCTAATACGGAAATCTTAGAAACTTTTTCCTTGAATTCCTCTTCATTAATTCCAAATTCTTTTAATGTTTTTGGAATGCTTAATTCTTTATTGTATAAATCAATTTTATCACAAAGTTTTGCAACACATTCACTGTCAGTTCCTGTAATTCCGGCACTTCTAGCAATGTCTGCATAACGAGATTCTGCATTTTTTGCGTTGAATTTAATAACATATGGAAGATAAATAGCATTTGCACAGCCATGAGGAATATGTCCGGTAGAGAACGCTGCACCGGTTTTATGTGCCATAGAATGTACAATACCCAATAATGCATTGGAGAAAGCCTGCCCTGCTAAGCACTGTGCATAATGCATCTGCTCTCTGGCATCCATATTTCCTTTATAAGATTCCGGTAAATATTCAAAAACCATCTGAACTGCTTTGATTGCAAGAGGGTCTGTAAATGGACTATTTAATGTAGATACATAAGCTTCCATTGCATGAGTCAATGCATCCATTCCTGTATGTGCTGTTAATTGTGCCGGCATGGTTTCTGCTAATGCAGGGTCTACAATAGCAATATCCGGTGTAATATTAAAATCTGCCAATGGATATTTAATTCCTTTTTCATAGTCTGTAATAACAGAGAACGCCGTTACTTCTGTAGCGGTTCCGGAGGTAGATGGAATTGCTAAAAATCTTGCTTTCTTTCTTAACGTAGGGAAAGAAAATGGCTGAATAATGTCTTCAAATGTAGTTTCCGGATATTCATAAAATACCCACATTGCCTTTGCAGCATCAATTGGTGATCCACCACCCATAGCAATGATCCAGTCCGGATTAAATTCTCTCATTGCTTCCGCACCCTTCATTACTGTTTCTACCGATGGATCCGGTTCTACATTTTCAAATAATTGTGTTTCAATTCCTGCTTCTTTTAAATATCCTAAAACTTTATCAACAAACCCAAATTTCTTCATAGAACCGCCACCTAATACAAGGATAGCTTTCTTTCCATCTAAGTTCTTTAACTGCTCTAAAGCGCCTTTTCCATAATACATATCTCTTGGTAAAGTAAATCGCATCATTATAAGAATCCTCCTAAATAATTTGTTTTATTACAATGGTTATTATATCACTGTTAAAGTTTTAACACAAGCATTATCTTTTGTTTGTTAATCATATAACAATGTATAGCAATTTGCTTGAATTTTGTTTCTTTTAACCAAATATTCATTCTATATTTAGTTAAAATGTATCCTAAAAAAAATGTGATTTCCAATTTTATCCTTTTTATTGAAATTCTATGCTAATGTATTCAATTAATTTTTGTTAATTTTTTCTCATACTATTCGCTTTTTGATGAATCATAAATACCAACTCTATTTTTTCCGCTGCCTTTAATTTGATATAGTGCCTGATCTGCATGCTGAAAAAGGGTGTAGTAATCTGTCTTTCCTGCAATGGAAAAAGCAATGCCAATACTGCATTCGATGCCTTCTTCACTTGTATTTGGATGAACTTTTTTTAAGGAATGGAGAAGTGATACCGCTTTATTCTGTACCCACAATTCTTCCTCTATTTGAGGTAAAAAAACTAAAAATTCATCTCCTCCAATTCTTCCAACGATATCGGTGGTTGGAAACTGTCTTTTAAGAACCTCTGCAATATCAGACAAAACAATATCTCCGCTTAGATGTCCATAGGTATCATTCACTTTTTTAAAATTATCCAGATCAATAATCATAAGTGCCTGAAAAAATTCTTCACCGGTTGTTTTTATTTTATCTTCTATTAGAAGCCTCACTACATTTTTATTGTACAATCCGGTTAATGCGTCCCTCTGGGCTTGTTCCTGAAGAAGAAGCTTCTGTCTTTTTTCTTCGTCAATATCTAAAATAACTCCTACTGCACGAACCGGTTTTCCCTCTGTATTAAATTGAGTCGTAACACGAATACGGCACCATATGTATTTTTCAAAAATATCTTGAATACGGATTTCCACTTCCGAATAGGGAACACCGGAAAGGGTGTCTTTGATTATTTTTGTTAAAATCATTTTATCCTCTGTATTAATATTTGAGGATTTCAAGACGTACTTGGTAATATTTTTATCAGCAACTGCATAGCCGAATTTTTTCTCCCAGTTAGCAGAAACCTCCAAGGTATCCTTTAATATATCCCATTCAAACAAAATATCCGTTGCCTGATCCATAATGATTTTATATCGCTCTATTGATAGCTGCAGCTGATTGTTGCTGGTAACCAGTTTGGTCGTTGTTTCTTTCATATGCAAATTTAATGTTTCCTGATCGTTGTCCGGGCAGGACGTGTGAATATGCAGCAATTTCATTGTCCCTTTTTCTTTTTTACACACCGCCGTCACTCTAATATAAAAATCGGAAATTTCCGGATTTTTTGATATGATATAAACTTTTCCAAATACAACACAACTTTCTTTTTCTATGCGTTGCGCCGAATAATCAAATTTGATAATTGTAAACTTTTCTGGATATTTTTTTCTTTCACAAAAGAGTGCCTCACTCATTTTTTCTACATTATAAAGAACCTCCGTATGCCCGGTTCCTATCCATGAGACTCGTTTTGAAAGTTTTGGTATCATAATTTCTACATTGCTTTCTTCAAAATATTGTTTTTGAAGACAGTCAATAAAATTAATTGCTTCTTGTTCTAATGTCATGCTATACTTATCCCCTTGTATTTTCAAACTCTTATTTTTTTTACTATATTTAAAAATTTTCTTTCTATAATTATTTATCTTATAATTATTATAGCCTTAAAAGTCTAATTGCACAATACGATATATATTATCATTAAAAAAAGTTGCTATGACATGTCTGCCAAGCAACTTTTTTATTTATTAAAATAATTTAACTTTTCGTAGTTCCTGTTTCATTGCCTTGATCATCTCGGCAAGAAATCGAATTTCTTTTTCACTGCAGTCCTTCACTTCTCCTGCAATTTCACCCATAAATATATCTTTTGATTTTTCTAAATTGTCACAAAGGAGTGCATCGGCAGATACCTCAAGTGTATCCACAATTGCGATAAACAACTTCATGCTTGCAATGGTATTTCCGGTTTCAATATGACTAATATGAGTCGTGCCTACACCAACCAATTCAGCAAGTTGTTCTTGTGAAAGTCCCTTTGCCAAACGTGCTGTTCGAATTCGTTTACCAATATCCAAATAGTTTACCTTCATAACTCTGACCTCCTAAATACAGATACATATATTGTATGTGCATTTAGACTATGCAGTAATATCTTTATTATGCATATAGACTTTTTAGACCTAGTTACAAAGTGGATAAAATAACTTTTCCTATTTCAGCATAATTAGAAGTTTTTCAACCGTTTCTTCTGGGAACCCTTCTCCTTGATATTCCTTTTGGATTTTCACCAAAAGATCATGGGCGTTTTTGCTCTGTGGCAGCATATAACCGGATTCACGAAGAAGATCTTCTGCCATAATCCGATTGGACTTTTCAATGGCCGCGGCCAGCTTTCCCGGGAGACCAGCTGCAATGCTTTCTTGTAAGGACTTACTGCGTTTAAGCCCATGGAGTTCTTCTATTACTTTTTCCATATGTACCTGCTGAGGAGGAAGTTCCACCGGTACCATAGAAATTGCTCCAGACGGGCAGGCATCTGCACAGCTTCCGCATCCAATGCATTTACTTACATCAATAATGCTGTTTTCCGTATCCGCAGCGCCGGTAGGACAAGCATAAAGACACAAGCAATCCTTTGTACAAAGACGTATATTTCTTACTGCATATTTTTCAGCCATTACTGTACCCTCCCCTCTATTTTTTCAAACTTCCAATTTGGTACCTTACATACCGGACAAATCTCCGGCAGGTTATCTCCTATGTATAAGAAACCACAGATGGTACAAACATATACTCCGGTATTTTCCA
>JAVXEO010000019.1:0-32712 GCA_036658435.1 Acetivibrio sp. | reverse complement strand
GGCGTTATGGAACAATTTATTGAAAAAATAGTGAAAGCCTATCCCCATATTCAGGTAATTGATGCCAGCAGTGGAATTGACTTATTGGATGTGGAATCGGAACACCACCATGAAGGAGCCGAAGAAGCAAACAAAGGGGTAAAGGAAAAGAATGCGCATATTTGGATGAATCCGGAAAAGCATATCAAACAAATAGAAAATATAACCCGGGGAATTTGCAAAGCAGATGCCTCTCAGGCTGAAATTTATAAAAAGAATAGCCTTGCTTATATTACCAAATTAGAAGGACTAGTGAAAGAGCTTGAACAAATGGATATGAAAAATCTTGGAACCGGTATTATCAGCTTTCATGATGCCTTTGCTTATCTTGCGGAGATACTTGGAATACCGGTTATTCATAGCGTTGTTATGGATAAAGATACGGCATTAAGTGCAGGTGAAGTAGCAGAAGTTATAGATGAGGCGAAAGAAAATAATGTAAAGTATATTTTCACAGAAAAACAATTAAGTGAATCCAGTCCCAAAAGAGTGGCGGAAGAAACAGGTGCAAAACTTTGCATTATTGACTCCCTGGTAAGTGGAGGAATAGAAAAAAATGCCTATATTGAAGGAATGAAAAGAAATATAGAAATGTTAAAGCAGGTGGTTACCAATGAATAACAAGCCGATGAAAGCAAAGGTCTCTACTGGACATTGTGGATTTCACTGTATTAAAATAAAAAACTTTGAGGTCAGCATGGGGAATACGAAAATTTTAGAAGACATCAATCTTCACATTCACTGCGGGGAATTAACCGCTGTGATTGGAAAAAATGGTGGAGGAAAAACTACGCTGATTCGTGCCATCCTTAACGAAATTAAACATGAAGGAACCATTGAATTTAAGGATATGAGAAATAACACATATCCAAATTTAAAGATTGGCTATGTTCCCCAGCATTTGAACATTGCAAAAAATACACCCACCAGTGTTTATGATTTAATGGCTAGTTTCGTAACACGAACGCCGGTATTTTTGTGGAAAAATAAAAAGGTGGAACAAAGAATAAAGGAGCATCTAAAAAAGTTTGAAGCAGACGATTTAATAGATAAGGTAGTTTGTGATTTATCAGGGGGACAGCTGCAAAGAGTGCTTCTTTCTGTTGCAACACTGCCAACTCCTAATTTGTTGATTTTAGATGAGCCCGTTTCCGGTATTGATCAAAATGGGATGGAACTATTCTATAAAAATATTGATTATCTTCGTAAAAATGATGATCTAGCCATTATTCTCGTTTCCCATGACTTAAAATATGTGGAAAAAAATGCGGACAGAGTTGTACTTTTAGATCAGAAGATTCTAAAAGAAGGAAAACCCAAGGAAGTATTTACCAGTGAAATTTTCAAACAAACTTTTGGAGAAACGGAATATACAGGAGGACATCAGATATGAGGGGAGTCTATGATGTTTTAGAAAAAATAATGCCTTTTGCCTTTATGCAATATGATTTTATGAAAAATGCCCTTCTTGCCATGCTCATTATAACTCCTTTATTTGGAATTCTCGGGACCATGATTGTTAATAACCGTATGGCTTTTTTCTCAGATGCACTGGGTCATTCTGCCTTTACAGGAATCGCCATTGGCATTATATTAGGATTAACAGACACGAACTGCTCTATGGTTTTATTTGCCATTGCGTTTGCTGTGTTGTTAAATTGGATTAAACGACGAAACACCATATCCACAGATACGATTATTTCGGTGTTTTCTTCTTTGGGAACGGCAATTGGTCTTGTGATTTTATCAAGAAATGGACAGTTTTCACAGTATTCCAGTCTTTTAGTTGGAGACATATTAAGCATAACACCAAAAGAAATTGGTATGTTATTTGTAATCTTTATAATAACCATTTTATTTTGGATTGTCTGCTTCAACAAGCTCCATGGCATGAGTATTAATGAAACCCTTGCAAAAAGTAAAAGAATTCCCACTTGCTTTATTGATAACTGCTTTGTTATTATTATTGCACTTATTATTATGTTATCCATTAAATGGGTAGGAATCTTGATTATTAATGCACTTTTGATTCTTCCGGCAGCAGGAAGCCGGAACTTAGCTTCTAATATGAGAGAATATCATGGCTTTTCTATTTTAATTTCTTTATTTTCCGGTATTTTAGGACTTGTTCTTTCGTATTATAATAGTACAGCAACCGGTCCCACCATTGTAATTGTTGCAGCTGTCATATTTTTCTTAACGCTGCTTGCAAAACCATTTGTCAAATAAAGTCTGGGATGTGCTTTCAAATGAAGCACAGGAATGGAGAAAGTTATGAAAGGAAAAGAAATTTATAAGAAAATAACAGTGGATTTTATTATTGCAGCGCTAACCTTGTTGTTTCTTATTTTTGTAGTACCAAAGGCAATTGGATTCTTTTTACCCTTTGTGATTGGTTGGATTATTGCGGTAGCAGCCAATCCACTGGTGCGTTTCCTTGAAAAAAAGGTAAAAATTGTAAGAAAGCACAGCTCCGCACTTATTATTGTCGCCGCCATTGCAGCGGTGGTTTGCTTGGGTTATTTTGGACTGAGCTATTTAGGAAAACAGATTATTTCCCTTATAAAAGATTTACCAAATCTTTATGAAAGTTTTCAAGGACAAATTGAGTCAACCCAGAAGAATCTGGAAGTAGTATACACACTTATGCCTGCCGATGTAAGAACTTTTATGGATCATGTGGGAGATAACCTGATGACGTATCTTGGAAATGCCATTTCAAATACCAGTAAGTTTACGGTAGGGGATGCAGGCGTACTGGTTAAAAATGTGGCAGAAGGATTTCTTATGTCTATTATGACCATTCTCTCCGCTTATTTCTTTATATCAGAAAGGGAAAAGCTTCTAAAGGGAATAAAAGAGCTGCTGCCGGTGTCTTTGCTTGAAAGAGTTACCATGATAAAAAATAATTTCACAAAAGCAATTGGTGGATACTTTAAGGCACAATTTAAAATTATGCTGATTATTATTGTGATTCTGTTTGCAGGGTTTGAAATTATAAATGTGAGCTATTCCTTTTTATTAGCACTGGGGGTTGCCTTATTAGATTTCCTCCCATTTTTTGGAACCGGGACGGTAATTTTCCCCTGGGCTGTGATTGAACTCCTCAGTGGAGACTACTTTCGTGCAGCTGGTCTTATTATAATTTATTTAATCTGCCAGGTAGTCCGTCAGATTTTGCAGCCGAAAATGGTTGGGGACAGCATTGGACTCAGTCCTTTGTCAACGCTGCTGTTTATGTTTGTAGGCTACCGGATAAAAGGAATCCTTGGAATGATTTTAGGAATTCCAATAGGAATGGCAGCCATCAACTTATATAAAGCCGGACTCTTTGATAAACTAATCCAAGGATTTAAAATTGTGATTCATGACATCAATGAGTACCGTAAATATTAGTAGTAAAAGTTAAAAAAACTATAGCGGCTTCGTTCATCGGGAAAGTCACACTGGAGACATTCCTGAGATAAGTAATTCAGTATCTGATAGAGTATGATTCCAAGCAAACATCCCATTAGATGAAATAAATAAGTATCCATATAAAAGCTTCCCTGAAATAAAAGTGGAATCATTTCCGCAGCAAGCGGTAAAAGAAAAGTCAGTAAGAAGATAAAGATTCTGCTGGCTTCTTTTAATAAAATGGAAGCATAAAATCCCATAGGGGCAAAGAGTAAAAAGGACTTAGCAATAAATATCAGTAAAGTTGGAAGCTTAAGTCCAAGGTAGATGCTATCCTCAATATAGGTTGCCGTTGCTAAAAAAGGAATCATGGTGTTTTGAATGGAGGATAAAGTTTCCGGAAAAGAAACCGGAAAAATAAAGTAGTGTTTTATAAAAAAGAAAACATAGTATCCAGCAAAAAGCACACTGGTTTTTACAAAAAAAGAATGAAAATTAACAAATCTAGGTCCTCGATCCATAAAATTACGGATAATGCAATAAAGAAAAGGAACCAGCCAATTTAAAAGAATAAGGGATAACAAAGTATGTTTATAAATTAGAAGGCTGCCGTTTTGATAATAATAAATAAGCAAAATAAGAAGACTACTGCCTATGGTAGTAATCAAAGATTGCAGGAAACAGGAAGTGTAGGAAAGAGAAGCTTCCAAATAAAAATGCGATAAAATCAGATTTAAAAAAATAGAAATCAAGATAGCCGGAAACAGACTGGATAAAAAATAATAGGAACCAAACTGGAGACCAATGGTAATGAAACTTAAAATGGTAATAATCGTATGTATTTTAATAGAACGTTTGTTCATTTTCTTTACTCCTTATAGAGGTAGTTTAACTTGTTAAGTCTAATTTACTACATAATATGCAGTTTGTACAGAGGGAGAATAAGAGGAAGGGGGAAGGATATCGGATATGAAAATAATACAAACAGGAGATTTGCATATAGGAAAGGCACTTTATGAATTTTCCTTATTGGAAGACCAGTCCTATATATTAAAACAAATATTAGAAATTTGTGAGAAAGAAGAAGCAGACGCCCTATTAATTACAGGTGACCTTTATGACAGAGGGATTCCCCCTGGAGAAGCGGTACGTGTTTTTAATGATTTTTTGACCAATTTGGTAAAAATAGGAGTAGAAGTCTATATCATTTCGGGAAATCACGATTCACCGGAAAGAATCTCCTTTGCCCAAGAGCTCATAAAAGAAAGTGGAGTTTATATTGCAGGGGAGTTTGAAAAAGAGGTTACCAAGATATCCAAAGAAGACGTCTATGGAAAAATAAATTTTTACTTACTTCCTTTTGCAAAACCCGCTTGGATGCGGCACTATGGATATGAAGGTTCTTCTTTTCAGGAATGCGTAAAGAAAGTCATGGATCAAATAGAAATAGAAGAAAAGGAACGTAATGTATTGATTACCCACCATTTTGTTGCAGGAGTGGATGTAAAAATTGAAGAATCCGAATCGGAATATCCCATTAGTGTTGGTGGATTGGACTACATTGATTACCATGTATTTGATAAATTTGATTATACGGCACTGGGACATATTCACCGCCCCCAAAAAGTTGCCCTAAACAAGATTCGTTATGGAGGATCCCCATTAAAATATTCTTTTTCTGAGGCAAACCAAAAAAAGGCAGTTCTTTTGATTAATCTGGAAGAAAAAGGAAACCTTTCAATAAGGGAAATTCCACTGGTACCCAAGCGGGATGTGCGTGTTATTAAAGGAGAACTTCAGGAATTAATAAAAGATGAGGTGGTTTCCTTAACGAATAAGGAAGATTATCTGCAGGTTACTTTGACCGATCAAAATGAAATGATAGATCCACTTGGAAGATTACGCAGCGTATACCCTAATGTCTGCCAACTGATTCTTCAGAAAAACATAAGGCATGAAGGGGAGCTTACATCCATGGCAAAAGAGAGAACTTGCCGGTCCCCTCTTGAAATATTTGAAGAGTTTTATGAAAAAGTTACAGACGTTAAATTGGATGGAAAAAGAAGAGAAGCAATGATTGAAGTGATTGAAAAGGCAGGAGGCAGGGAAGATTGAAACCGATTCGATTAACAATAAGTGCATGGGGACCATATCCCAAGGAAGAAACCATTGATTTTACTAAAATACAAAGCGGAGAAATGTTTCTCATTACAGGACCTACCGGAAGCGGAAAAACCACTATTTTTGATGCGCTTACTTATGCAATTTATGGAATGGTAAGTGGTAAAACCAGGGATAAAAATTCGGTAAGAAGTGATTTTGCAAAAGAGGAAACGGATACCTACGTGGAGCTTTCTTTTTTTCATAAGGGAAAAACATACCTGGTGAAGCGAAGCCCTAAATATAACCGACGAAAAAAAAGAGGCGATGGTTTTGTAATATCCAGTGAAACAGCGGAACTATATGAAGAGGAAAAACCGCCCTGTACGGCGGTAAAGGATGTAAATATAAAATTAAAAGAAATTATGGGCTTTTCCTACGAACAATATAAGCAGATTGCTATGATTGCCCAAGGGGAGTTTATGGAACTTTTACTTGCAAGTTCAAAGGAGAGAGTAGAAATATTTCGAAATCTTTTTAAAACGGAGTGTTATGAGAGAATACAAAAAGAGTTAAGCGAAAAAGCAAAGTGTTTGTTTGTGGAAATTCAGGAAATAAAACACCGCATGGAAGAAGCCATATCTATGATTGATGCCGGTGAGGAAGAAGAATTTTGTGCTTTGCTTGAAAATGAATACAAAAATTATGAAAAAATAATAATAAATTTACAAAAAATTACAGACCGGGATAACAATAAAATTAAGGATTTAGAAAAGAAAGTGGAGGAAGACCACCAAAAAATTCAAACGCTGATGACAAAGAGGGAAGTATCACTTAGCCTAAAAAAAAGAACCGAGACTCTTTTAAGTGAAAGGAAAGAATGGGAGGAAAAACAAAAAAAAGCAGAAGAGAATCTTTTGTATACCTTAAAAGAGAGAGAAAAACAAAAGAAAAAATGGGAAGAGGAAGATTTATTCTTTGAAGAACAAAAAAAAGATAAAGCGGTAAAAGAAGAAGAATTGGAAGCAGAGCTGCAATCCTACGAAACCTTGGATAAAGAAGAGGGAGAACTTGTTCTTTGCATGGAAAAGGTAAAAAATGAAAAAGAGGGGCTTCTGGGAATTCAGAAAAAGCAAAAGGCGCTGTTACAGGAAGAGATTGTTTTGGAAAAAGCCCAGAAAGCTTATCAGGAAGAAGCCAGGACCACCAGAGAAATTAAAAATACTTATGAAAAAAAAGAGGCTGCCTATAAAGCGGCGGCAATTGGACTGGTAGCCAGATTTGTAGAAGAAGGGAAACCCTGTCCGGTATGTGGGGCTATGGAACATCCAAAGATTGCATTCCTTTCAGAAGAAGTGCCAAAAGAACAAGAAGTAAAACGTTGGAAGGAAAAGTGGGAGAAGGAAGAAGAAAGACTAGAACAGATTTATAAAAAGGCAACACAGGAAAAAGGAATTCTCCTTGGAATGGAACAGGAACTTGTGTCATCTTATCAGGCACTTTTTGTAACGGAGCAGACCTTTCAAAAACGACTTTTGAAAAATCAGGAGAAAGAGAATTGCTTATCTATAAAACTGAAAAAATTGGAAGAAAAGAAAGAAACGAAGAAAAATCTGAGAGAAAAACAAAAAAAATTAGAAATAGAAATGGAATTGGAAGGGGAAAAAATACAAAGGATAACCGCCATACGGAAGAAAGAAAATGAAAAATCTATGGAAGAGGAAAGCCGGTATGGTCTTGAGGCAGAAAAGGGTAAGGTAATTATAAGAGAGAAAGAGACCGAATTAAATAAAATCAAGATAGAAAATGAAAAATTAGGAAATGAAAAGGAAATGGAGTCCTTACAGGAAGAATTAAAAGAGAGAGAAGAAAGAAAAAAAGAACTCCAGAAACAAAAGGAAAGTATACTAGCAAAACAAAAGGGAAATCAAAATGCAGAAAACTCACTGAAAGATAAATGGAAAATTTTAAAGAAAAAAGAGGAAGTATACGGAATATATCGGGATCTCGACAATATAGCCAAGGGCAACAATAAAGATAGGGTGGTATTTGAACAATATGTTTTAGCGGCTTATTTTGAGGATATTTTGGCAGCCGCAAACGTACGTCTTACCCATATGACCACAGGACGTTATGAACTTAAGAAAGTCGATAAAGTAGCGGACGGAAGAACAACCGATAGTCTGGATATGGAAGTGCTTGATAATTATACAGGAAAATGCCGTTCTGTAAAAACACTTTCCGGTGGAGAATCCTTTAAAGCAGCCCTATCTATGGCTCTTGGTTTATCGGATCTGGTACAAAGAACAAAGGGTGGAATATGGGTAGATACCCTGTTTATTGATGAAGGATTTGGCAGCTTGGATGAAGAATCTTTAAACCAGGCACTTTCCAGTTTAATGCGTCTTACCGGAAAGAACCAGATGATTGGAATTATCTCTCATGTAAGTGAACTGAAAGAGCGAATAGAACAGCAAATTACCATTCAAAGGGGAACGGAAGGAAGCACTATTCTAAGTACTTAATTTTTAAGGCATCCATTTCTATATGAAGACAGCGGGTGGTTCCTGCATATTCCCCATCCGTATGTACGATCTGCGGTGTTTTTGTATGCACTTCCAGGCTGCGGCATGAAAAGGTTTCAAATCCTTTTACATGATTTTGCAGACCCAGAACAATGAAAAGAAGCATGAATAGGGCTTTTGCCTTTGACATATTATGAAAAACCGCTATGGATAGGAGACCATCCTGGGAATTCGTTTCTTTAACCATTTTAAAACCACCCCCTTCATAGGGCTGGTTCATGGCAGCAATAAAAAGTACCTTAGTGAATTTACGCCGGATATTTTCATCAATTAAAAGGGTAACGTCCTCTTCCTTATATAAAAAAAGTTGTTTTAGGGCAATTCCAAGGTAGGTCAGTTTTCCAAGGTGCATTTTATTCAATACTTTTTTTAGAGGAGAATGCAGGGCTTCCCAGCAGATAACAGCATCAAAACCTATGCCGCAGCTGATGGTAAATTTACGGTTTGTTTGGGACTTTGGAATACGGCAAATCCCCTGATCGTAATATTTCGTAACCGGGGACTCTAAAAGATGGGTAAGTAAGGAAGAGGCAGAACCGGAAATGCCAATTCCACGGGCAAAATCATTTCCGGAACCGGAAGGAATGTAAGTGAGGGTCACCCCTTCATAGGAAGAAAAACCGTTTGCTGCTTCGTTTAAAGTTCCATCACCACCAACCACCACAATGTGCTTTTCTCCTGAAAACTGTAAGATTTCACGAACCAATGCTGCAGCATGAAAGGGCCCTTTGGTATAATAAAATTTGTAAACAATCTGTTTCTTTATTAAAATGGATTCTAGTTCACTCCATATCTTTTTTCCCAGACCGCTTTTAGAAGCCGGATTGATTATAAAATAGTACATAAAGAAATATCCTCCATTAACTCTTCTGTGAAATTCTAATCTCTAACTTAGTATAACATACCAGAAGGGAGAGTAAAAGAAAAAAACACTTGACATTTACGAGACAGGTTTGTATACTAAACAAGTATCACGAAAAAATACTCGTGAATATGGCGGGATAGCTCAGTTGGCTAGAGCACACGGTTCATACCCGTGGTGTCGAGGGTTCAAATCCCCCTCCCGCTATTATTGAATGAATTCTTTTTAATCGTCTGATTTTCTTATTTTCAATCAAGTGTATTCTCCAAACCATTCCTTCCTAATGAATTGAAATTTTAATCATAAAGTGCCCTTAGTATGGTTGAACACTCGCTACAGTTGGGAACTTTCCTATAAAATAAAATAGACATTATGTTACTGCCCATGCTATAATACGGGTACAATATTTAGGAGGTTTTTTATGAGAGTTGGAATAGGCTATGATGTTCATAAATTAGTGGAAGAAAGAGAATTGATCCTTGGAGGGGTGAAGATTCCTTATGAAAAAGGGCTTTTAGGACATTCGGATGCGGATGTTTTACTTCATGCCATTATGGATGCCCTCTTAGGAGCGGCGGCACTTGGGGACATTGGCAGACACTTTCCAGATACGGAACCAGCATATAAAGGAGTATCCAGCCTCTATTTACTAGAGCAGGTGGGGATACTTTTAGAAGAAAATTTGTATTATGTGGAAAATATAGACGCTACAATTATTGCACAACGACCGAAGATGAGTGCTTACATTGAAAAGATGCGTGAAAATATTGCAGATACCTTACACCTGGAGATGGACCAGATTAATATAAAAGCAACCACAGAAGAAGGACTTGGATTTACAGGGAGTGGAGAAGGAATTTCTTCACAGGCAATTTGCGGTATTGCCTGTATAAAAGAAAAGGCATACAATCCCCTTTCCTGTGAAAGCTGCTCTGGATGTAAAAAGTGAAAGTTACAGAGCTTTTACCTTGACAAAAATAATGTTTTTGCATAGAATATAAAAGAATCAAATATAAAGAAGAAAAAACAGGGAACGGATAGAGTAGTCTTTTTTTTGTCTGTAAAATAGAGTGAAATCACGATAACTTCGTCTCTTGTTACTTCCTGCATGATTAGGAGGCTGACAAGGGCGAAGTTTTTTGTGTAATAGGAAAGTCTCCTATTACATAAAAACGCTCCGCTATGGGTGCGCACGCCGCGCTAAGGAATATGGTCACTGAAGTGACCGCGCTTTGGTGCTATCCTTAGTATAACCGGCAGCTATATTTAAGGGAAAGGTAGGAAGAAAAGATAAATGGGATTGATTGATTTTGTAAAAGAAGAAATTCAAATTATTAAAGAAAGGGATCCGGCCATTAAATCCTCAGCAGAGGTACTTTTATATCCTTGCTTTAAGGTTATGATGGGATATAAGGTAGCCCATAAGCTTTATAATAAAAAACATTATTTTTTGGCAAGATGGATTTCACAAAGAATGGCCAGAAAAACAGGAATCGAGATTCATCCCGGTGCAAAAATTGGAAAAGGTTTTTTTATTGATCATGGAATGGGTGTTATTATTGGGGAAACAACCGTAATCGGAGAAAACGTGACCCTATATCAGGGGGTTACCTTGGGGGGAACCGGAAAAGAACATGGAAAACGCCATCCTACCATTGGAGATAATGTTATGATTAGTGCAGGAGCAAAGATACTTGGCTCCTTTACCGTAGGGGAAAACTCAAAAATAGGAGCCGGGTCGGTGGTGCTCTCCGAAGTGCCTCCAAACTCCACCGTTGTGGGAGTTCCAGGAAGAGTTGTAAAACGAGATAATGTACGGATTTTAAGAGAAGAAATGGATCAGATTCATCTTCCGGATCCCATTGCCAATGAAATGAAAGAACTAAGGGAACGTATTGAACGATTGGAAAAGAAGGAGAAAATCAATGAAAGTATTTAATACCTTAACGAAAAAAAAAGAAGAATTTGTACCAATTGAAGAGGGGAAGGTTCGCATGTATGTGTGCGGACCTACCGTTTACAATTATATTCATATTGGAAATGCAAGACCAATGATAGTCTTTGATACGGTGCGAAGATATTTTGAATATAAAGGATATGAAGTAAACTATGTGTCTAATTTTACGGATGTAGATGATAAGATTATAAAAAAGGCCAATGAAGAAGGAGTCGAAGCAACGGAAATTTCGGAGCGCTATATCCAAGCAGTAAAGGAGGATATGGAGAACCTAAACGTAATGCCGGCAACAAAACATCCCAAGGCAACAGAGGAAATTGATGGCATGATTGAAATGATTTCTACTTTGATAGAGAAGGGTTATGCCTATGAAAAGAATGGAACGGTATATTTTCGAACACGTAATTTTGAAACTTATGGAAAACTATCCAAAAAGAATATAGATGATTTAGAAGCAGGACATCGTGACATTAAGGTTGGGGGTGAAGAGGACAAGGAGGATCCCCTTGATTTTGTACTTTGGAAACCAAGAAAAGAGGGAGAACCGGCGTGGAACTCTCCTTGGAGTGAAGGAAGACCGGGCTGGCATATTGAATGCTCGGTTATGAGTAAAAAGTATCTTGGAGATCAAATTGATATTCATGCAGGTGGAGAAGATTTGATATTTCCCCATCATGAAAATGAAATTGCCCAAAGTGAGGCCGCAAATGGAAAGAACTTTTCAAAGTATTGGATGCACAATGGCTTCTTAAACATTGACAATAAAAAAATGTCCAAATCCGAAGGAAATTTCTTTACGGTACGTGAAATTGGAGAAGAGTACCCCTATGAAGTGCTACGCTTCTTTATGCTGAGTGGCGCACACTATCGCATGCCTCTTAATTTCAGCAGAGAATTGATGGAATCTGCTAAAAATGGATTGGAGAGAATCGAAAATTGCATTAAAAATGTGAAAAGCTTTTTGAAAAATCCGGAAATTAGGGAAGCAAACCAGGATGAAAAAGAAATTCTAGAACAAATGAAACAGTTAAGTGCTAAGTTTGATTCTTCTATGGAAGATGATTTTAACACAGCAGATGCGGTATCGGTAGTTTTTGAAATGGTAAAGGCAGCAAATAGTCATTTGAATGGGAAAAGTGCAAAAGAGGTTCTGGAAAAAGTTTATGACAAAATAACACAATTATGTGATATACTTGGAATCAAAGTAGAAAAGGAAGAAGAAATTTTAGACGCCCAGGTGGATCAATGGATTCAAGACCGACAGGAAGCAAGAAAGAACCGTGATTTTAAAAAAGCAGATGCAATCCGAGATTTGCTTCTGGAAAAAAATATTATCTTGGAGGATACAAGAGAAGGTGTGAGATGGAAGAGAGCATAAAAAGCTTAGTGGATCAGATAAACCATGTGTTTGAAGTTGAAAAACCAGATTTAAGACAGTATTCGGGTCTTGCACTGGCCTATATTGGAGACGGAATTTATGACTTAGTGATTCGTACACTTTTTGTTGAGAAGGGAAATGCTCCCGTGAATACCTTTCATAAAAAAACAAGTAAAATTGTTAAGGCGGAAACCCAGGCCCAGCTTGTTCATGCGATAGAAGGCGAATTCTCAGAAGAAGAGCTTTCTATTTACAAAAGAGGTAGAAATGCCAAGTCCTTTACTTCTGCAAAGAATGCAAGTGTAATGGATTACCGAGTTGCTACAGGATTTGAAGCACTGATAGGTTACTTATATTTAGACAATCAAATGGAGCGAATATTGGAACTTATAAAATTGGGATTAGAGAAAATAGGAGAAAGCATATGAGATATGAAGAATTTACAATAGAAGGAAGAAACCCGGTATTGGAAGCCTTTCGTGCAGGAAAACCGGTAGATCGTTTATTCATTCTGGATGGCTCACAGGATGGACCAATTAAGTCCATTTTACGAGAGGCCAGAAAAGTGGATACCATTATTAGCTTTGAGAAAAAGGAACGTTTGGATCAGATTTCCCCCAATGGAAAGCACCAGGGCGTAATTGCTTATTGCGCAGCCTATGAATATGCAGAAATAGAGGACATGTTTAAACTGGCGGAGGAAAAAGGAGAACCTCCTTTTCTGGTATTGCTGGACAATATAGAAGATCCACATAACTTGGGAGCCATTATTCGAACGGCGAACCAAGCAGGAGCCCATGGTGTAATTATTCCGAAAAGAAGAGCTGTTGGCTTAACGGCTACCGTTGCAAAAGCCAGTGCAGGCGCCATTAATTATGTACCCGTTGCGAAAGTTACAAACTTAGCAAATACCATCGAAGAATTGAAAGAAAAAGGAATGTGGTTTGTATGTGCCGACATGGAAGGAACTCGTATGTATGATTTAGACCTAAAGGGTTCCATAGGTCTTGTTATTGGAAGTGAAGGAGAAGGTGTTGGAAGGCTGGTAAAGGAAAAATGTGATTATACAGCAAGCATTCCCATGAAGGGAGACATTGATTCTTTGAATGCATCCGTAGCAATGGGCATTCTTGCATATGAGATTGTTAGACAGAGGGGATAAGTGTGGCAAATCGTTTTTTTGAATTAACGGATGAAGAAATAATAGAAAAAATTCAGCAAGGGGATAAAGAGGCCCTGGACTACCTCTTAGAAAACTATAAAAATTTAGTTCGTAAGAAGGCACGAAAGCTATTTTTAATCGGCGGTGATCGGGATGATTTGATTCAGGAAGGAATGATTGGATTATATAAGGCAGTACGTGATTATGATGCCAAAAAAGAGAGTTCCTTCCAAACTTTTGCGGAACTTTGTATTACGAGACAGATGTATGATGCAATAAAAGCTTCCAACCGTCAGAAGAATAGGCCATTAAATACCTATGTTTCTTTTTACGGAGATCCGTTCTGCCAGGAAATACATTCTTCCCTTGCAGATAATAAAGAAAATCCGGAAGCACTTTTGATAGATCAGGAGAATTTGAACACCCTAAAACTCGAAATTCAAGAGAATCTAAGCTCTTTTGAAATGGAAGTGATGCAATTATACCTAGAGGGCAGACAATATTTAGAAATTGCACAATTGCTAAAAAGAGAACCGAAAGCCGTGGATAATGCCCTGCAGCGAGTAAAATCGAAAATTTTAAAAATGCAGAAAAATCCTATTGACAAATAGAAGAACAATGTGCTAAAATTGTAAACTGTAAGGCATTAAAGCTTTATGCTGCTGTCATGGCTCAGTCGGTAGAGCGTCACCTTGGTAAGGTGGAGGTCACGGGTTCGATTCCCGTTGACAGCTTATACAATTAGATTTGCGTAAGAGCGAAGGAAGAGAATGGGTTCAAACCAAGTGAAGGGTACTTGAGAGTTTGAATCCATTTTCTTTATTGGAAAAATCAAATAAAGTAAAAGGAGGAAGTCGAGAGTGCTCTACTCGACAATCAAGATGGATAAAGAAAATAGAATTGCAGTGCTAATTGATGCAGAGAACATTTCTAACAAATACATAAAGCTTATTATGGACGAAGTAAGTGATTTTGGTATCGCAACGTATAAACGACTATATGGAGACTATAAATCTACAAGTGTAAAGGCCTGGATGAAAAATATACAAGATTATGCGATAACACCGGTTATTCAAATTAACTATACCCAAGGAAAGAACGCCTCGGATTCGGCGCTTATTATTGATGCCATGGATATTTTGTATTCAGAAAATGTAAATGTATTCTGCATTGTTTCATCCGACAGTGATTTTACAAAATTAGCCGTGAGGCTGCGGGAATCCGGAATGTCCGTTATTGGAATGGGTGAGCAGAAAACACCAAGTTCATTGGTTTCTGCTTGTGAAACATTTAAGTTTCTGGATGTTTTGTATAAAGAAGAAGCGGATGAAAAGATAGAAAAAGAATTTGATATAGAAGAACACAAAGCCGAAATGGAGACGGTACCTTTAGAAGGGGAAGAGCTAAACAATTATAAGGCAAATAATATACCCAATAAGGAAGACATAGAAAAAGAAGTAATATCCATAATCAATGCCAGAGCCAGTGAAGATGGCTGGATTAATCTTGCAGAGGTTGGAATTAATTTATCAAAAAGAGTTCCGGGCTTTGATCCAAGAAATTATAATTACTCAAAACTGGGACAAATGATTAATTCCTATGAATCTTTTGAAACAAAATCAGTTAAGAATCCACATAATAATATTATTAAAGTTGTATATGTAAAGATTCGTACCAGAATATAAAAGGGCTAAAAATGAGTCACTGCGTTTCTTTTGCAGCGGCTTATTTTTATGTAATAGGAAAGTACTCCTATTACATAAAAACGCTCCACTGTGGGTGTGCACGCTACGCTAAGGAACATGGTCACTGAAGTGACCATGCTTTGGCGCGAGAGTCTGCAAAGCAGACTCTTTATCCTAGAAGGGAAGTATACAAATGACACTTCAGAAAAAATTAGTTTTAACTTTTGTGGTTACCATTATAACGCTTGGAACACTCATTGGATACTTTTCCTATCAAGATGCGGAACGGATTGTAATGACAAATAAAAAAAGTGAAATGGCAGATACCATCAATCGAATTGACATTAATATCAATGCAAAAGTAAGAGGAATGACGGAAGTTGCACAGAATTTAAGTGCCAGCCGTTCTATGATAAGTATTTTAGATGAAGATTGCGAAATCAAAGATAAGACAAAAGAAGAGAACTACATTAAGGAATCTTTTGATAACTTTATTCGTGCTTTTGAAGCAGTTTCCAATATTATAATTGTAGATAATATTGGAAAAATTCAGTATAGCTATAATCAGCAAGATACTATAAAAAACCAGAAGGAACTAAAAAAATATGTTCAGGTGGCAGCGCAAAAGAAAGAAAAGGCAATTTGGATTGGAACGGCAGAATCCTTATGTGATAATAAGATAGAGGAAGATGACTTTGTTATTACAATGGTAAAGTCCATTCTAAATGAATCGGGAACAAAGAAATTGGGGCTCTTGGTTGTAGAATTGAATCCCGATATGTTCAGTAATTTACTTTTAAGCAATCAAAGTATGTTTCAGAACCAATATACATTTATCGTAGATAAAAAAGGAGACGTTATCTGCAGTAATAAAAAGATGAAACATACCTGGCTTAACAATATGGAGGAGAATTTTGAAAAAGGAATTCGGAAATTTGAGCTTATATGGGAAGAAAAGACATATTATGTGTGTGGACAGTATAATGGTGTTACCGGATGGAAAACTTTTTCGGCGGTTTCTTTGAATGATTTTTTTCCTCAATCTTCGGTTCTGCGAAAATCTATATTTACACTGGTAGTTATATCCGTTGTCCTTGCATCGGCAGTCATTATGCTACTGGCGTATACCATGACAAAACCAATGAATGATTTATCGGAAGCCATGAAAGAAGTACAGGAAGGAAACTTTGAGCTTCAGCTTCCCAGCAACAGAAAAGATGAAATAGGACATTTAATTCGTTCTTTTAACTTTATGATAAATAAAATAAATACCTTAATTAAAGAGGTCTACCAGGAAAAAATTGCACAAAAAAATGCAGAGCTTGAAGCACTCCAGGCACAAATCAATCCACACTTTCTATACAATACACTGGACTCGATTAATTGGATGTTAATAGAAAAAGAGGAATATGATATTAGTGAAATTATTATTTCTTTGGGAGATTTAATGAAATATTCCATTCATGGAAAAGATTCCTTGGTTCCTTTGGAAGAGGAGCTAGATTATATTTTAAGTTACCTGCGGATACAAAAGAACCGGTTAGAACATCGCCTTGAATATGAAATTATCATAGCGGAAGAAATCAAAGGGTGCTTTGTACCAAAATTATTACTGCAGCCCCTTGTGGAAAATGCAATTCTACATGGAATTGAACCAAAAAAAGGAGGAGGAAAGATAGTAATAGAAGGGCATGAAGAGAAATCTTGTATTAGCATTTCCGTTAGTGATAATGGGGAAGGAATAAAGGGAGAAGAACTTACAAAGCTAATACATAATATTCATAGAAAAGAAGAAGGAAATGAAAGCATCGGAGTGCAAAATGTAGACAGAAGAATTCGTCTGCATTTTGGAGAAGAATACGGTTTGAATATAAAAAGCAAATGGAAAGAAGGAACGACCATTACTCTTTCCATTCCCAAAGAAGGAAGGAAATAGTAAAATGGATATTATAATTGTAGATGATGAACCCAAAATTAGAAATGGACTCTATAAATTATTGAATGGAAAAGAAAACTGGAAGGTAATCGGTGCTTTTGAAGAGGCAAAAACAGCTCTTAAATTTTTATATGAGAATAAGGTGGATGTTTTAGTAACGGATATTAAAATGCCGGAAGTAAATGGATTGGAAATGATAGGACAAATAAGGGAAAAAAATCGTGAGGTTTCGATTGTTATTTTAAGTGGATACAGTAATTTCGCTTTTGCACAAAAGGCAATTGAACTGGGTGTTACCAGGTACCTTACGAAACCCACCAATCCCAAAGAATTAATATCGGTACTAACAAAAATTGAACAGGAAAAAGAAAGCATAGAGATAACTACAGAAAAAGAAGAAAGAGAAGTGGATAATCTTCTGGTAAAGAAAGCAAGGGAATATGTTGAAAGAAATTACTCCAAAAAAATAGCATTAAAAGAAATTGCTGCCGATTTATACATTTCACCCAATTATTTATGTGAATTATTTAAACGGCATATGGGAAAAAATTTGTCTGAATACATAATAGAATATCGTATGGAAAAAGCAAAGAAGTTTTTACTGCAACTGGAGTACAAAATTTCGGACATTGCAGAAATGGTAGGATTTGGTGATGCAAAATATTTTAGCAGTGCTTTTAAAAAAATGTATGAAATTACACCGTTAGAATATCGAAATGGAAAAATGAATAAAAAGAACGAATAAAAAGAACGAATAAAAAGAACGAATAAAAAGAACGAATAACGAGAATAAATAAAAACTTACAAATAAAAAAGAAACAAGAAGATATGATTGTGCAAAAACAACAAATCTTCTTGTTTTTTTGAAAAAATAGTAATATATTCAACAAAATAGTAATTTATCCTAATTGTTTATGTAGTAAAAATGCCTATAATTAAATTATAACATAGGAAAAACGGAGGAGATTAAAATGAAAAGAAAAATTAGTATTTTATTGCTTATGGCAATGCTTGTTTCATCAGTAGGACTGATGAATGGATGTGGTAATTCAAAAAATAAGGGAGAAGAAACAAAGACAGAAGAAGCGGCTGGTAAAGCCGGAGATTACAAGATTGTCTTGATTTTACCGGGACCGATTAACGACCAGAGCTGGAATGCAACAAACTATGCAGGACTGGTAGCTTGTAATGAAAAACTGGGAACAAAAATGGAATATGTTGAAAATGTACAGGCATCTGATTTTGAATCTACATTCAGAGAGTATGCAGAACGAGGATATAATTTAATACTGTCTGCAGGTTCCCAATTTGATGAGGCAGTGGCAACGGTAGCACCAAATTATCCGGAAACGACATTTTGTGTGGTAAATGGTTCAAAATGTGATGGCGATAATGTTGCACCTATTTTCCCAAAGGAGTATGAAGCCAGCTATATTGCTTCTATGATAGCAGGAAATGTAACAGAGAATGGAAATTTTGCAACCATTGGAGGATTTCCTAATGAACCAATGGAACATTTGATGGACGTGTATGAGAAGAATGCAGTTGCAGTTGCAGAGGCCAGAAACATAACAGGAGCAAAAGCAACCAGAGCCTATGCAAATAGCTGGGATGATGTTGCTCTTGGCAAACAGATGGCAGAGCAAATGATTGACAATGGAGCCGATACGATGTTTGTATATGCAAACGAAGTGGGACTTGGATGCATTGAAGCAGCCAAAGCAAAAGGTGTTAAATTTATTGGATTTTCCAGTGATCAGACAACCATTGACCCTGGTACGGTAGTAGCGTCTGTAATCTTTGATTTTAAAACGTTCTATGTATGGGCAATTGAACAATATATGAATGGAAAATTAACTGGAAATACCGTACATGAAGCAGGAATCAATGAAAATATTTTTGTGCCGGTGTATACCGATAATATTTCTCAAGAAGTAAAAGATGCAGTAGATGCCGGAGTTCAAGATTTTAAAGATGGAAAAGTGGATTTAAAGGCAATGTTTGTAAAGTAAGAAAAGGATGGCAGGGTGGCGCTCTATTTGGAGCGCCATTCCTAAACGATAAGGTTAGGAGGACACCAAACGTGGAAACAGCTTTTTTTGAACTTCGGAAGATATCAAAATATTTTGCGAAAGTCATTGCCAATAAAGACATTTCCTTTCAGATAGGACATGGGGAAGTAGTTGCTTTATTAGGAGAAAATGGAGCCGGAAAAAGCACCATCATGAAAATTCTTTACGGACTTTATAAAGCCGATGAAGGTCAAATATTTATGGACGGTGTAGAACAAAAAATCAATTCTCCCAAAGATGCAATGGCGCTTGGAATATCAATGATTCAACAACATTTTTCTCTTGTTCCGGCACATACGGTAACCGAAAATATTATATTGGGAAATGTTCATGGGAAGATTAATTATGAAGAATGTAAAAAAACAGTAAAGGATTTGGCAGAACAATATGATTTTGATATTCCAGTAGATGCAAAGGTATCTGAACTTGCGGTAGGAGTACAACAGAAGGTGGAAATTTTAAAGGCGCTTTATCTAAATGCAAAACTTCTAATTATGGATGAACCAACGGCGGTACTTACTCCTCAGGAATCGGCTAAATTAATGGAATTTGTAAAAGATTATACGAAAAAAGGAAACTCGGTTATTTTTATTACACATAAACTGAAAGAGGTTATGGAAGTAGCGGACCGTATTATAGTTATGCGAAATGGACTTCTTTGTGGAAACCTTGATTCGAAAGAAACCAATGAAATTGAATTATCCAGAAAGATGATTGGAAAGGATATTATACCTGCCGAACGGGAAAAAGAAGATGTAAAGCAGGAAAAAGAGGTAAAACTCCGTTTAAACAAAGTACGGGTACAAAAAAAAGGAGAACCCCCAATTTTACATGATATTTCTTTTGAAATAAAAGTTGGTGAGATATTTGGAGTAGCGGGAGTAAGCGGGAATGGACAAGATGAGTTATGTGAAGTAATTAGTGGCGCACTGAAGATAACAGAAGGAGATATTCGTTTGAATGGAAAAGACATTACAAAATTGTCCATTCAGGAACGCATAGCAGAAGGAATTGGTTATGTACCGGTAGACCGTCATAGGGATGCTATGGTAATGGATATGACTTTAGCGGAAAACATGATGTTAAAGACTAGTTTTGATAAAAAGTGGAAAAAACATGGTTTAATTGATAAAAAGAAGTTGGATGCTTACACACAAAAGGCAATTGAAGAATATAAAATTAAGGCACCGGGACCGGAGGCAGAGGCGAAGGGATTATCCGGAGGTAATCAGCAGAAGGTGATATTAGCTCGTGAAGTTGATAACGGGAAGGAACTATTAGTTTTAAACCAACCAACCAGGGGACTGGATTTAGGTGCTATTAATAACATTCATATGGCGGTTCTGGCAGAACGAAAAAAAGGAAAAAGTGTTTTGCTGGTATCAACGGAATTGTCTGAAATCTTTGATTTATGTGACCGGATTGCCGTTATTTATAAAGGGTGCTTTATGGGGATTTACAACCATGATGAGTTGACAACAGAAAAGATTGGACTGTTAATGGCTGGCTATACAGGGGAAGGAGCGACGGAAAAATGAATGCAAAAATAAGAGATATGATTATTACTAATTTTTTGGCAATTGCAGCCGGACTGCTTCTAAGCGGACTTATGCTCTTACTTCTAAACATAAATCCAATCTCTGTATTTGGAGAGGCAATAATCACCATGTTTACGGACAAATACACATTGGGGGATGTACTGTTAAAAGCAACGCCATTAATTTTTACGGCATTGTCTTTTGCCTTTGCCTTTAAAGCCAACCTATTTAATATTGGTGCCCAGGGGCAGTTTTATATGGGATCGATTGTTGCGATTGCTGTCTCTTTACAGCTTCAGGGAAAAGTACCAAGGATGGTATTACTAATTCTTGTATTTTTGATGACATTGATAGCCGGAGGAATGATCGGAGCTTTTATTGGATTTTTAAAAGCACATTACAATGCAAATGAATTTTTAGTAAGCATGATGTCAACGTATGTAGTCCTGGCACTTATGAATTACTTACTGCGAACTTTTTTGAAAGAATCAAAAGGAGAATATCCACAAACAGATGCCTTGACAAGGGATGCCTGGATTCCTAATCTGCTGGATGGAACTCGCTTACATATTGGATTTCTTGTTGCAATTTTAGTGGCAGTTTTGATTTGGATTCTATTGTATAAAACACCTCTTGGATATCGGATTCGAGCCGTTGGAAGCAATGCATCCGCAGCGGAAATGTCAGGAATCCCATCAAAAAAGATTTATATTATCACATTTTTCATTAGTGGAGCCCTAGCCGGAATGGCTGGATTTACGGAAGTTAATGGAGTCCAACATATGTTGATTCAGGATTTTAATTCAGGAATTGGTTCTGCAGGTCTTGGAATTGCAATTTTAGCAAATGCAAATCCAATTGGTATTATTTTTGCATCCATTTTATTTGGAGCTTTGACTGTAATTGGAAACCTGATGGGAAGAATGCCTGGTGTAAATGTACCGGCAAGCATTGTTGATTTAATGCAGGGATTTGTTATGATTTTTGTTATTATTTCCTATTTTTTCCGCTCCTATTTGGAAAACAGAAGAGAAAAGCTTAAACTACAAAAGAAGGCGGTGGGAGAATGATAATTAACTTATTAAGCCGGGCACTCATGATGAGTACACCTTTGCTTTATGGTTCCATAGCAGAAGTAATAGCTGAGCGCTCTGGAATGATGGTTACTGCTATTGAGGGAATTTTTCTTATGGGAGCCTGGGGGGGATTTGTTGGAACTTATCTTACAGGAAGTGCCGGAATTGGTATATTGGCAGCTATGCTGACCGGAATGATGGCAGCGGCAATTTATGGTATTGTTTGTATTTTTTTAAAACAACACCAGGTGGTAACCGGAACGGCGATTAACATACTGGCAGCAGGATTTTGCACTTATTTTCAAAGGGTATTGTTTGGAATACCAACCTCTCCATTAAAAATCAATCCACTAAGTGCAATCCCCATTCCTATACTGTCTAAGATACCGATACTGGGCCCTATATTTTTCCAACAAAATATTTTGACCTATCTGGTTTATCTGCTTATTCCTATGGCATATTTTCTCTTATTTCGAACGTCTATAGGACTGATTATCCGCTCTACGGGAGAAAATCCGGAAGCGGTGGATGTAGCGGGTATTAATGTAAATGGTGTCCGTTTTGCTGTCGTGCTTTTGGCAGGAATTATGGGTGGTATCGCCGGTGCTTTCTACTCCGTTGGATATCTTGGAATGTTTACTGCAAATATGATAGGAGGACGTGGATGGATTGCATTTGCAATTTGTTTCCTTGGAAACTGGAACCCCAAGGGGGCAGTCATCGGAACGGTAGTATTTGGATTTACAGAAGCCATTGCTATTTATATGCAGTCCATTGGTGGAGGCGCATATTTTCCAAATGAATTATTTATTGCCCTTCCTTACATTTTAACAATTGTATTAACCGTATGTAGAAAGAATTTCAACGTACCAGCTAAACTGGGCGTTTCCTATAGCAAAGAAAATTAAAAAAATGCACTCTAATCCTTCAATTAGAGTGCATTTTTAATAGTATTATTTGACAAAGAACAACAATTGTATTTTAATGGTTCATAGTGTTGTAGTAATTATTGAGGAGAAAGAAAAGAGGTAGAAATAGGATGAACTGCAGTCAGGAAAGAATGAAGGAAAAGATACGTATATTTTCACAGTTTGGAGCAACTGGAAATGGTGGGATTACGAGACTATCCTTGTCTTCTGAGGCACTTGAGGCAAGGGATGAAATAAAAAAAAGATGTGAAACGCTGGGAATGACTATAAAAACGGATGATATGGCAAATATATATGCAACGCTTCCGGGAGAAGAAAAATGTTCCGCTATTTTAATGGGGTCTCATGCAGATTCGGTTATTCAGGGTGGAAATTATGATGGAATTCTTGGTGTTTTAACCGCCCTTGAGGTAATCGAAACCATAGTAATTGAAAAAATTCCACATAAACATCCCATCACTTTAGTCGTTTGGACCAATGAAGAAGGAGCCAGATTTGACCCTGCGATGATGTCTTCCGGTGTAATCTGCGGAAAATTTGATAAAGAAAAAATGTTGAAATCCAAAGATACAGAGGGTGTCACTTTTGAAGAGGCACTTTTAAAGAGTGGATATATGGGTTCCTTGGAAAATCGAATGAGACCGGAAGAAAGTCTGGCATTATTGGAACTACACATTGAACAGGGGCCAGTACTAGAGGCAGAAAAGAAAGATATTGGAGTGGTGGAAGGTGTCTGTGGGATGGTAAACTATGAATTTTCCTGTCAAGGACAAGCCGATCACGCAGGAACAACACCGATGAAATATAGAAAAGATGCTCTCTATGCAGCAGTAAAGCTGATTCAGCTTTTACATGAAAAACTGGATCTACTAGATGAAAAACTGGTATATACAACAGGAAGAATGGTAGTCTCTCCCAATATTCATACGATCATACCGGAGAAGGTATGTTTTACTCTGGATATAAGACATCAAGATCCCAAAGTAATGGAGCAGGCTCTTGAAATAATAAAAGAAGTTCCCAAAGAAATAGCAACCTGTGGCATTACGTATCAGGAACTGTGGTCAAGAAAGACCGTACATTTTCATAAATCATTTGTGGATATTGTTGAAAAAAATGCCAAAGAATGTGGATATTCTTCTCTTCGAATGTATAGTGGACCGGGGCATGACGCACAGTTTGTAAGTGACCTGGTACCCACTACCATGATATTTGTTCCAAGTGTAAAGGGACATAGTCACTGTGAAAAGGAGTATACACCGGTTGAAAATTGCTGGAAGGGGGCAAATGTTTTACTTAGAACGGTTCTTTCCATGGATGAAATGGTATAAACTTAAAAGAGAAAATCTGGTAGAAAGATGCTTTTTCATACCGAATTTTACCATTCAGGCCGTTAAAAGGGTATTTCGTGCCAAAAACGGTTATTAAATAAAATATGTGCTATGATTGTACCAGAAATAAAGTTGAAAGAAAATAAGCCAGGAATGCCACTGCCCCCCACGGCTAAAGCACTGCCAGGGGCACAATCAAGTCAAAACGGAAAGGATGAAAAACATGAAAAAAGAAAATAAGCGAAAAAAGCGAATAAGCATCCTGCTCACCATCTGTATGGTGGTGGCTCTACTACCCCTACCCAGGACGGCCTTTGCCAGTGCGCCTCTCTATAAAGTGGTTCCCGAGCACGGTGCACCCTTCCGCGCCGAGGAGGATGGCAGCATTATCGGCAACATCCCCCAAGGTACCGTTCTACAGGTGTTTGAAATTAAGAAGGGCGGATATGCGAAAGTGAAGTGGGACATTTATCTGGTGTACGTTTGGACGGATAATCTCAAGGCAGTGGACGCACCGGACTCCGTGTGTTCGAAGTGGTCTCAGGAATGGATCACCAGCATGGAGGGGGAATATGTAGGTCTGAAATCTCGATATCCCACCGCGGAATGTGACCTCACCAAGCCCCTTAAACGGATTGATATGGTGGAAGAAATGATGTTGATGCTGGTACCACTTTTTGGACGGGAGACCAGACAAGGAGACTATCCTATCGTCAACAAGGGAAATTGGCCATTGGTGAAGGGCATAAAAGACTCCCATTCGCAGGCTTACAGGAATGCAAATTACCTTGCCTCTTGGGGTCTTGTGCCTACAGGACGTTTTCGCCCTAACGATTATGCCACCTATGGCGAGGTGGTAGATGCCATGATAAAGATCATGGCCTATGACAATAAGTATAACTGTATCTATAACTACGGCGCACCACGCACCGTCGTTACCAAGAAGATGATTGCCTCCCTTGGCATTGGCGGTGACACCCGTTCCAAGGCTCCCTGTACGATAGAGCAGATCCGGGTGATGCGGGCTAAGCTGGAGTGCTGGGCGGCGGACTATAACCTACGGTGGTATGCCGCCGACGCCAAGGCAGGGGCCGCTAAAAAGACCCACGAGGGGTTGTTTTGCATTGTCAGTGGCACCTATACCATCCAAACGGCGCTGGGTGAAGAGAGAAAGCACCCCTATCTAAACATCAATAAAGCCGGAGAGGGGGAGCTTCGCAGCCGCTCGCCGCAGAAATTTAAAATCACTTACAGGAAGACGAATTTGGCAGGTCGCTGCTACACCATTCAGACCATGAAGGGCAAATATCTGGCGATGGATGGGATGGCAGTCAATGGCAGCCGCCTTATCACCCGAAACGAGCCTTACCGATGGTATATATCCAACGGAACGGAGGCCTATATTTACTGTATGGAAAACAGTGCCCAACGCCTCAATGCTTCCGGGCAGAAAAAGGAGGATGGCACCCCTATCATTACCTGGGATCTTACCAGCACCTACGCTTCCGGAAACATGAACTACAAATTTATTTTTGAATTTGCGAAATAACAGATCTCACACAAAAAAGGCTGACCGGTTTCATAGAAACCGGTCAGCCTTTTTTGTGCAGGCGAGGATAATGCTTCGTAAACAACCTGGTAGGTCTGTAATAATTATGAGGTTATCTGGTAATAAATTGATCAACTAATCCATTCAAGGCTTCAGACTGGGCAGAGAGCTCTTCACTGGTTGCTGAACTTTCCTGAGCCGTTGCGGAAGTATTTTCTACGACAGAAGCAATTTGCTCAATTCCTTTGTTGATTTCCAACATAGAAGATGCCTGCTTTGCAGTAGAAGACTTCGCTAAAACAATTACATTTTGCACTTTTTCGATGGTTTCCACCACTTGACTTAAAGAGGAAGAAGTTGCAGCCACAATTTCATTGCCATTGCCAATTTCGGTAAGGGAAGATTGGATTAAATCCCGGGTATTCATAGCAGCCGTTGCACTTTGGGAAGCTAACTCACGTATTTCTTCTGCCACGACAGCAAAGCCTTTTCCGGCTTCGCCGGCTCTTGCCGCTTCAATTGCTGCATTCAAAGAAAGTAAGTTGGTTTGAGAGGCAATACTTTCAATACTCTGAATAATCATTTCGATCTGGGAAGAGGTTTCTGTAATACGAGCCATGGCATTCGTCATATTATTCATATGAGAACTGCTGATTTTTACTTCATTACTTGCCAAAAGAGCCATATCGTTAGCAACGTTGGCACCTTCTGATGTTTCTTCTACCTGGGCAGTGATTTCATTGATACTTGCGGTTAGTTCTTCTACTGCACTAGCCTGATCCGTAGCTCCTTCTGCCAGGGTTTGCGCCCCTGATGCCATATTTTCGGAACCTTGTGCAACTTGAGAAGCAGAATCCTTGATTTCGTTAATAGCAGCACTGAGTCTCGTTGCAATATGCTCCATATTAGATAAAATAGGTGCATAATCACCAATGTAGTTTTCCTCACAAGTACTCTTAAAATCAAAATTCCCATCCGCCATTGTTTTTAAACAAAACTCAATATCGGAAACAATCAAGGAAATGCCATTTGTGGTGATGCGCATACTTTCTGCCAGACTTCCAAGTTCATCTTTGGACTGATATTCAATATTTGCATGAAGACTTCCATTGGACATTTCATTGGCAGCTTTTTCAATTTCTTTTACCGGACTGGTTATCATTTTAGTAATTTTTCTTGCACTTAAAATGGTAATAATCAAGCTGAAAAGTGAAATTAAAATACAAAAAATTATGGCTATAATTTCGGTAGCATCTGCATTTTTATATGCTTCGGAGGCACGCGTAGAAGCATCTTCTCCAATTCGAATCAATACATCCCGTGCCTCGAGAACAGCGGGTGCATAGATGGTATTGTACATTTCTAAAGCCGTTTCATTGTCATTGGAGGTGATGCAGTTAAATAGTTCTTCTCGAATGGATACGGTTTTAAGCATGGCTTGATTAAAAGCATCCAGATCTTTAGGATTTCCTTTATAAGCGGTTTTTAAGAGTGCCAGATTATCACGAACGCGTGTTAATTCTGACTGGGCAGTATCAAGACGGTCCTGGGTGTCTTTTACATCACTGGTGGTGGTTGCCCAAAGAATATTTTTAGCAGCTTCCTGCATAGATTTTTGCATCTCCCACTGGGTGGAGACCACGAGATAGGAGGAATTAAAAAAATGGTTAAACTTTGAGCCTATAAAATTAAGGCAGCCAATGGAAAAAATAATGGCAACTAAAAAGCAAAGGATGGTAAGTGTAAAAGAATGCTGTAGTTTTTTGGAAATTTTCAAATCTTTCATAAGTATATTCTCCTTTTTTGTGATGTTTTGAAGATATCATAACATAAAAGGAGAAAAAATACAAGATATATGAAGAAAATAAGAAAAAATCATAAAAAGCAATTAGTGGATTTTTCCACTAATTGCTTTAAAAAATTCTCCGACTTCGTCCCAGGCTCTGCGGCTTTCAGGAATAATATCACCGGACATTTGAAAAACATGAAACATACCTTCATAAATAGAAAGTTTGACTTTATTGCCTGCAAGCTTTGTTTGTGAAGCAATCTCCTTAGAATCACTTAATAAAACTTCGTGAGTTCCAACTTGAATCAGCATGGGAGGTAGATTGGTAAAATCACCAAAAATAGGGGAAAGATAAGGATCTTTTGGATCGTGGTCACCAATATAGGAAGAATTATAAAGTAAATTATTTGTAGTATTTCCAAAAAGAGGATCGAGTCCCAGATTTGTAGTATGACTTTCTCCACTATTTGTTAAATCTGCCCAAGGAGACATTAATACAAGACCGGCAGGCTTTGGAAAACCATGATCTCTAAGATACATACAGAGTGCAAGTGCAAGGCCTCCCCCAGCAGAATCTCCCACAATTATCAACTTACCTGGATTATAAAGATGCTCCTCTACAATAAAAGAATAAGCGGCAAAGGCATCCTCTAATGCAGCAGGATAAGGATGTTCGGGAGCAACCCGGTAATCAATGGTAATAACATCACTTTGACCGCATTTTTCAAGATAGGAGATGGAAAACTTGCGGTATGAATTTTTCATTGGCCCAATATATCCGCCACCATGGAGCTGAAGAACAGAAAACGAACTATTTTCCTTATGGCGCTTTAGATATTCCAGGGAAAAATTCTCAAGCTGGATGGTTTTGCAATGATAGCGGGGTGGATAAAGGAAGAGGGGTTCTTTTGGATTCATACGATATTTTCCGGTTTGTATGGACTCCCCCAGAAAAGAGGTGGAGGTAATGTCAGCAATCATTTCCCGTATCAAAACTCCCTTTATACTAGGCTTTTCTCTATGCATAATGATAGCTCCTTTCGTAAAATCTAAATGTGAAACCTACGAATCAGTTCATTTTGAAATCCTTTATCTCCAAAAAAAATAGAACCAAGAAGGGTGATAAAACATACCAGACCTGCAATAAGTGCAAATTCTTTTCTTGTTATCAAAGGGGTAAAACATAATGCAAAAGACAAAACTGCAAAAATAGTAATGGCAATTTGATACATAAAGTAGCTGCGCCGTTTCATAGGATTAACAATCATAAGAATAATCATTGCCAGGTCAGAAAATAAAAGGAAGGAGGGAATTATAAAATTAACAGACCATCCCTTATAACCCATTACTACATCTATAATAACACATAGAATACTGGCACCTATAGTTTGTACCAACAACTTTGCTGCTAAATTTGAATTATTCAGAATAGAATAATTAATGGTAATCATACCATATCCAATAGCAGCCACAGAAATAAGGGACCAAAGGATGGGGGCAAATTCATAAGTGGCATAATTAATAATAAAAAGGGAGATTGCGGTTATTAGTGCAAGGAAGGAAACCATTCTTTTTACAAAGTGAAAGGTATTGGGATTCAATGCAATTTTAGGGTACATGGGTTTCATTACATCCGAGGACTCTTCTGGGTCTTTTGAAAGAATTTCTCCGCATAAAGGACAAAGGGTAAGAGAACCTTTTACCAAGACATTACAGCGATTACATTTTTTCATAATTCACACCATTGCTTTCTATGGTAACCGGAATTCCTTCTTTTACTAAAAATCGAAAAAAAGCTTTTTGCAAATAGGTATCTTTTAGAACAGAAGTAAAGGTTACAATCATTTTATCCTGATAGGAACAAATTCCACACTTCATATTTTGACGTTTAGAAACGCCAATGACAAAATGAAAATTTTTGATTTCATTTTCAAATTCTTTTTGTACGGAAATGGGACCCAGATTGGAAAGGGTAGTGGTACAAAATTGACTGGAACGACGAAAGACAAATTGTAAACCCAACCATTTTATAGGTAAGGGAGCCATTCGAAGATACCATTTTTTTTCATTGGATACATTATAGGAGATGATATCTTCCATCTTTTCTTTTGTAATATTTTCATTCATCTGGAGATTTACAAAATCAAGAACTTCTTTAAAGGTGTGCGTTTCTTTTTCAAATAAAAACTTTACGGCTGTAATAGCAAAAAAATTTGAAGTGGTAGTGGAATCAAAAAAAGCACGAAGATTTACGGGGAGATTGACAACAGCCGGATGTTTATTTCCCTGGCGATTCATATATTCTTCATAAACACAGTACAATAGAAGAGCCACCATGTACTTTGTAATACTGACTTGATATTCTTTGCATTTTGCCTTTAGAGCAGACATATCCAAATAACCATGAATGATACTTATGGTATCCAAATATAGGGAATCTCCTTTTATACGAAAGGCTTTTTCTGTGGGATACGTACGATTCTTTCTCTTTTTATAATGTTTTACATAACTGTCTTCTACACCAAGGATGCAGTCTGTGCTGGGAATCAGATTGGTTTCCCCTCGTTTTAGACGCAGGTACATATACGTTAATTCTTTTAAAAAATTAATGGCTCCCATGCCATCTGTAATGGCATGAAATACTTCTAAATTAATACGATTTTCATAGTAGGATACCCGAAATAAAAAGTGACCGGGGTCATGTGGATTCAAGTATTTGCAGGGATAAGTGGCTTCTTTAACAATTTCCGGAACTTTTTTCTTGGCTTCAAAATAATACCAAAACAAACCTCGGCGAAGACGTACATTAATGCCTTCAAACCAAGGAAGGACTTCGGCCAAAGCCTGCTGCAGCCGCTCTTTTTCTATTTTAGAGTCCAGGGTGCAGGAAATCCGAAAAACATTGGTTAAATTTTCACTGGATATAACGGGAAACAACTTTGCTGTGTTATCAAGACGTCTCCAGGCACGTATATTTTGTTTTCGATTATTCATGATGCCTCCAATAGTTAGAATATATTTTGATTTTACTATAATAATCAAAATTTGTCCATTCGTTACTTTTGAAAGAGGAGAGGCCCGGTAAAGGATAACTCTTTACCGGGCTGTTTATGAAAAAAATTATAATAGCAATATTATTTGCTTGAATATAGTATATACAAAAAATATGGATAAAGTTTGCTAATCCTATAAACAAAGTGTGAACAATTAGAATGGAAAGCGTTCACACTTTGTTTAAAATATGCTATACTAGAAGCAGAGGGAAGAAATAAAAGAATTAGAAATAAGAGAGAAGAGGCAAAGCGGCAATGAAAAAGTATACGATACAAGAATTCCAAGAGTTGGCAGAAATAGGTGAGAAATATCAGGAATTGGAAAAAAACGGGAAACTGTTAAGACTTCCTCATCCATTAGGCTCCATGGTATATCGCGTTGTCCCGAATTGTAAAAAATGCGGAAAAGCGGAGGATATGGCTAGTTGTGGAAACAAACTTCGCAATGGCTGCATAAAAAAAGTGATGCCATGTGTTTTTACTATTGATTTAGTTCCTGAGTTCGGGAAGACAATATTTGGAACGGAGTCAGAAGCAGTCGTTACTTCTGTTTCCTGAATTTATGAATCGGTTATTGATAATTCACATAAAATGTGATATACTAACCTTAGTAAAAGAATTCTGGAATGTTCGATCATCCTGATATTTTGAACCTACATCTACGATTATGGGACACCTATATTTATAGTCGGATGTCAGGCCTCCATTAAGCAGGGGAAGGCAGAAGATTATGTGCGGTAACCCACCTAGCTTAGGCTAGGCGTCAAAATTCAGGAAACGGCATTTTGGAATAATTACAAAAGATAAGGGCAGCTTTTAGCTGCCTTTTTTATCGAATTAGAATGTTTATTGTGATTCAATAGAGGGATTGGAGAATACATGAAAAATGGATATATAAAAGTATGTGCTGCAACACCTAAAATTAAGGTAGCAGATTGTAAATATAATGAACAATGCATAAAAAAAATTATAGAAGACTGTTTTAAGAAAAAGGTAAAAGTATTGGTGCTTCCGGAACTATGTATCACAGGATACACCTGTGGTGACTTATTTTTGCAGGATACCTTACTCCGAGAGGCCTTGGAAGCTCTGGAAGAAATAAAAAACAGTACAAAGAATAAAGATATGCTGGTAATAGTAGGTCTGCCCATTTTAATGGAAAATAAGCTATACAATGTAGCAGCGGTGCTACAGGAAGGAAAGATTTTGGGAATGGTTCCTAAGACCAATATTCCCAATTACTCTGAATTTTATGAGGGAAGACATTTCAATAAAGGAAATGAGAAAATTTGTGATTACGATGGGATTCCATTTGGAACCAAGCTTTTATTTCAATGTGAAACGCTGCCACAATTTATCCTGGGAATTGATATCTGTGAAGATGTGTGGGTTCCCATCCCTCCTTCCTGTAAACATGCCCTGGCAGGGGCAACGGTGATTGCTAACTTATCAGCAAGCGTTGAAGTAACCGGAAAAGACAGCTATCGTAAAGCTTTGATTAAAGGACAGTCTGCCCGCCTTATGTGTGCCTATATTTATTCTGATGCAGGAGAAGGAGAATCTTCTACGGATCTTGTATTTTCAGCACACAATATGATTGCTGAGAACGGAAGTCTTTTGGCAGAGGCAAAGCGGTTTGAAAATCAGATGGTAATTTCTGAAATAGATTTGGGAAGGCTCTCTAGTGAAAGAAGAAGAATGAGTACCTATCAAATGCAGGAAGAAGGAAAAGAATATCATAGAGTTTTGTTTTCATGGAAGCTGGAAGAGACCGAGTTGACTCGCTTCTATACAAAGACGCCCTTTGTGCCTCATAATAAAGAAGAAGGGGAATTTAAGTGCCAGGAGATTTTAAGCATTCAGGCAATGGGACTTAAGAAACGTCTGGAGCATACAAATACAAAAAATGCAATTATTGGAATCTCGGGTGGTCTGGATTCTACGCTGGCCCTTCTGGTAACCGTACGTGCCTTTGACTTATTGTCTATACCAAGAAGTCAAATAAGCAGCATTACCATGCCTTGCTTTGGAACAACAGACCGAACCTATCAAAATGCCCTGATTCTGGCAGAGGAACTAGGAACATCCCTACAGGAAATACCCATTAAAGATGCAGTAGAGGGTCATTTCCGTGACATTGAACAAGATGTCGGTATGCAGGATATTACCTTTGAAAATAGTCAGGCAAGGGAGAGAACCCAGATACTTATGGACATTGCCAACAAAAAAAATGGTATGGTTATTGGAACCGGGGATATGTCAGAATTAGCCCTTG
>JAVXEO010000018.1:31363-33622 GCA_036658435.1 Acetivibrio sp. | reverse complement strand
CTAACGCATCATAAATGGAACTATCTCCATGAGGATGGTATTTACCCATGGTGTCTCCCACAATACGGGCACTTTTTCGATGTGGTTTTTCAGGGTCCAGCCCCAGTTCGTGCATGGCAAATAAAATTCTTCTTTGCACCGGCTTTAGTCCGTCCCTTACATCAGGAAGTGCACGGGCAACAATAACGCTCATGGCATAATCTCTAAATGAATTTTTCATTTCTTCTGAAAAATCCAGCTGAACAATATTTTCTTCTACTGTTTTACTCATTGTGAAAACTCCTTCTATGGATTAACGTCTATACATCCAATTTTGCATATTTTGCTTCTTCCATAATAAATTCACGTCTTGGGGGAACGTTGCTGCTCATAAGCAGGGTTGTTATTTCATCAGCCTCTACGGTATCACTAATGGACACCTGTGCCAGAATCCTTGTTTCCGGATTCAATGTGGTATCCCAGAGCTGATCCGCATCCATTTCTCCAAGTCCTTTATACCGCTGTATATTCAAAATCTTATTTCCTGCTCTTTTTTTAAATCGATCCAGTTCAAAATCATTAAAGATGTATTCCGATTCCTTTTTTTTCTTTGACTTTCCTGTTGATTCGTATTCTACTTTGTAAAGGGGTGGAAGTCCCCGGTATACTTTTCCTTCGTTAATCAGTTCCGGCATAAAACGGTAAAAGAAAGTAAGCAGTAAGGTGCTGATATGAGCTCCATCCACATCGGCATCGGTTAATATTATGATTTTATCAAAGCGCAGCTTTGCAATATCAAATTCTTCTCCAATTCCACAGCCAAAAGAGGCAATCATGGATTTAATTTCGTTATTTACCAGAATTTTTTCAAGACTTGCCTTCTCCACGTTTAGAATTTTTCCACGTAGGGGAAGCACCGCCTGTGTTTTACGGTTTCGTGCCGTCTTTACCGTACCCCCTGCAGAATCTCCTTCCACAATATAAACTTCGCATTCTTCTGGTTTTTTTGAGGAGCAGGAGGCTAACTTACTTCTGGTATCCACATCGTTTAATTGTTTTAACACGGCAGTTCTTGCTTTGTCTCCGGCTCTTCTTGCATTGTAGGATTTCATGGAGTTGTCCAAAATTTTCTTTAATTCTTCTACATTTTTATCAAAGTAACGCTGTACCTCTGTGGTGAAGACTTCATCCACTGCACTTTTGGCATCGGTGTTCCCAAGTTTTGTCTTGGTTTGTCCCTCAAACTGAGGGTCCGGATGCTTAATGGAAATAATGGCCACCAAACCATTTCGAATGTCCTTACCGTCGAAGTTCTCGTCCTTGTCTTTTAAAATTCCAAGTTCCCTGGCATACTGGTTCATAATGCGGGTAAGTGCCGTTTTAAATCCGGTAACTAAGGTGCCTCCATCCACTACATTAATTCGATTGCAGTACGCATTAATCTGTTCCGAATACGTATTAGTATATTGAAATGCCAGCTCCACTTCAATATCGCTGCTGGTTCCTTCTACGTAAATTACTTCCTCATGAAGGGGAATCATATCCCGCACTAAATAGCTCACAAAACTTTTAATTCCAAATTCTTCACAATAGGTTTTTTCTTCTTGATTGATTTCATCCACAAAGTGAATTTCCAGATTTTTATTTAAAAAAGCAATTTCTTTTAATTTCTTTTTTATGGTTTCGCCTTTAAATTCCGTCGTTTCAAAAATGGTATCATCTGGATAAAAAGTCACCTTGGTTCCCGTATCCGATTTATTACACTTTCCAACTACGGGTAAAAGTCCGTTTTCCAGAACCGTCACCGGATGTCCCCCATTTTGAAATTCATCACGGTAAACTTCACCATTTCTTCGTACTTCTACCACGAGTTTGGAGGACAGGGCATTTACTACAGAAGCTCCTACACCATGAAGTCCTCCGGAAACCTTGTATACCGATCCTCCAAATTTCCCTCCTGCATGAAGAATGGTATAAACTACCCGCACCGTTGGGATTTTTTTTGTTGGGTGTATGTCTACCGGTACCCCCCGTCCATTATCTTTTATCATAATTCCGCCGTCTTTTTGCATGATAATATCTATGTGATTGCAAAATCCGGCAAGATGCTCATCAATTCCATTGTCTAATATTTCCCAAATCAGGTGGTGAAGGCCTCGGCTTCCTGTACTTCCAATGTACATTCCCGGACGTTTTCTTACTGCTTCCAATCCTTCCAATACCACAATCTGACTGCCATTATACTGTTCCATAAGTTACTCCTTCTATCTTCCTTCTATC
>JAVXEO010000018.1:19036-31263 GCA_036658435.1 Acetivibrio sp. | reverse complement strand
TCCTTCTATCTTCCTTCTATCCTGTCTTCTTTTCCTCAGCGGTAGTAAGTATATCATAGTTTTCTTGTTATGCCAACGAAAGAATCCTTCCAACAAGAGGCTCTTATTGGAAGGATTTTATTGTTTCCTGGATACTATTCTTTTATGTCATCTAGTATGTCACAAAAATCAAAGGTAGCAAAGTAATCCTTTGGTGTCTCTGCACGTCGTATCTTTTGTGTACTTCCATCTTCTTTTAATAAAATTTCAGCGGACTTTAACTTTCCATTGTAGTTATATCCCATAGAAAAGCCATGGGCTCCCGTATCATGAATATACAAATAATCTCCCAGATTGATTTTTGGAAGCATACGGTCTACGGCAAACTTATCATTGTTTTCACATAGGGAACCGGTTATGTCATATTTATGGTCCTCCGCTGCCTCTTCCTTTCCTAAAACCGTAATATGGTGATACGCTCCGTACATGGCGGGACGCATCAAATTCACTGCACAGGCATCCACTCCAATATACTCTTTATAGGTGTGTTTTACATGAATGGCTTTTGTTACCAAGGCGCCATAGGGTCCCATCATAAAGCGGCCAAGCTCTGTCATAAGCGTTATTTCACCAAGACCTGCCGGTACTAAAACTTCTTCATATACTTTTCGTACTTTATCTCCAATAAGAGCAATCTCATTTTCTTTCTGATCCGGGGTATAAGGAATTCCAATTCCTCCGGAAAGATTAATATACCGAATCTGAATTCCCGTTTTTTCTTTGATCTCAACTGCAAGTTCAAACATTATCTTTGCCAGTGCCGGATAATACTCATTGGTTACGGTATTACTGGCCAGAAAAGAGTGAATACCAAATGTTTTTGCCCCCATTTCTTTTAATCTTTTAAATCCCTGAATAATCTGGTCATGGGTAAATCCATATTTTGCGTCCCCGGGATTGTCCATTATATCCGTACCAAGGGCGAATACACCACCTGGGTTATAGCGGCAAAAAATAGTTTCCGGAATTCCCACCAGCTGATTTAAAAAGTCAATGTGGGTATAATCATCCAGATTAATAATGGCACCCATTTCACTTGCTTTCCGATATTCCTCTTCCGGTGTCACGTTAGAAGAAAAGATAACATCTTGTCCCTTAAATCCACAAGCTTCTGACATCATAAGTTCTGTTAGAGAAGAACAATCCGCTCCACAGCCTTCTTCTTTTAATATTTTTAATAAAAACGGATTGGGAGTGGCTTTTACTGCAAAGTACTCTTTAAATCCTTTGTTCCATGAAAATGCCTGATTCAGCTTTCTTGCATTTTCCCGAATTCCTTTTTCATCATATATATGAAATGGAGTTGGATATTCTTTTACCATTTCTTTCACTTGTTCTACTGTTACAAATGGGGTTTTCATTGGTTCATCTCCTATATTCACTAATAAAAATCATAATATCGGAACGCTTTCACTTTGTCAAGTACGAAAAGGAATTTCTGTACTGGAGAGGCGTTGTCTGATTGTACTTTCGAAATTCCCGCATGAAATTTCCCAGGTTATTAAATCCGGTTTCCATACATACTTCCATTACGGAAAGCTCCGTATCCTTTAATAAATGTTTTGCTTTTTTTATCCGATATTCATTGACATATTCAATGGGGGTTTTACCTATGCTTTTTTTAAAAAAGCGGCAAAAATATTGTTCGTTCATATTCGCAAGTTTTGCAAGCTGGTTTACGTATATCTTTTCCTGGTACTTCTGTTCAATAAAAGAGATTACTTTTTTCAAGACTCCCACACGAGGGTCTATGATTTCCCTATTTTCTGTAAGCAGGTGATACTCTTCCAGGTATGCCATTATTTTTATGAATGACGCTTTTAATAAAAGCTGGGAAACCGGGTTTGTGGTTGTTTCCATGGACGCGTCTCTTTTTTCGTTTTTAAGTGCCGCCTGGGCTTGGAGCAGTTCTTCTTTTATCTTTGCAAAGGCTTTCTCTCCGGAGAGCACACATCTGGGGAACATGATCTGTTGGTCTATAAAAGGTTCTATAATGCTTTTTTCCCCTTCATCATTTTCCATAAAGCGGAGAATGCTTGTGTGAAAGACAAAAGCAAGTTCTTCAAAAGGTGCCTTTGTGCAGGTAATGTTGTGTAATTCTTCCTGGTTAATAAAATAAATGCTTTCCTCTTTTACTTCATATTTTTCCATGTTCACTCCAAGAAGGAAGTCTCCCTTTCGAAAATATATGATTTCACATTCTTTATGCCAGTGGTACTTTACATAATGGCTCAAAGTACTACCCTTTGATTGGTACATTCCACAGGGAAAAGATTCCGTACCATGCACTCTTTTTTCAAACAATTCTCCCTTATTTTCCACAACCGTATTTCCTTCCTATCTGCGTATATGGCGAATTGAAAACAATACGGGAAATGAAGGTTGTTATGTCCCCATTTCCCGTTCTTTAACTTTCCCACTCTTATTTTAATTGAAACTGCTTGAAAAGCTCCTTTAATTTTTGTGCTTCTCCCGTTAGCTCTTCACCAGATGCCAGACTTTCTTCCGTTGCCGCTACATTGGATTCCACAACGCCTGCAATTTGTTTGATGCCGGTATCAATCTGTCCTACCGCTTCCGCCTGGCTGCTGGAGTCGGTGGCTATCTTTCCTACCTTTTGGCTAATCTGTTTTGCATTCTCTACAAGAGAGAGCAAATCACCCGCTGCCATATCTGCAATTATCTTTCCTTCTTCTACCTCTGTCAAAGAGGTTCCAATTAAGCTGGTAGAAGTCTTTGCCGCTTCGGCACTTTGGCTGGCCAGAAGGCTGACCTGATCCGCTACCACCGCAAAACCTTTTCCTGCTTCTCCTGCCCTTGCTGCCTCAATGGAAGCATTTAAGGCCAGTAAGTTCGTCTGAGATGCAATATTATTAATGGTATCAATAATTTTCCCAATTTCCTGGGAAGTACTGCTTATGCTGTCCATTGCCATAACAACTTTCTGCATTTTATCGTTTTCTTTTTCAATCTGAATGCTTGCCATTTCTACCTCTTTACTAATATCAATGGCACTTTTCGCATTTTTTGTAATGTTTTGTGTGATTTCCGTTACCGTAGCGGAAAGTTCTTCTACTATACCGGCTTGTTCCATTGCCCCATTGGCTAAATCCTGGGTAGAGCCTGTAATATGTTCGGAACCGGCTGCAACCTGATCGGAAACCTGATTAATTTCGTGTAATCCTACTGACATTTTATCTGTCAAAAGGTTCAGGCAGGTTTCAATGTTCTTAAAATCGCCTACAAATTCTTTTGTAAAGCCCACGTTAAAGTTTCCATCTGCCATGCTCTCCATTGCCGTATCAATTTCCTCTATATAGCTGGCAATCGTCTCAACGGAAGTTCGCAGACTATCCGCTACCTCACCAATTTCATCGGATGAATAATAGTCAATGTCAATGTGAAGTTCCCCCTTGGATATTCTCTTTGTTGCCTTCTTAATAGCTTCCAAAGGCTCCACAATACTTTTTTTAAGTTTCTTTCCAAGTATAATGGATGTTGTTAAAAAGAGAACCATCATGATTACCATAAGGGTGGACGCAATGACTCTCATCCATACATTGTTCTTATATTTTTCCTGGGCATCCGTATCGGCTTCGCTGCCGGTAGCATCCAGCGCATTGGCCAGTACCTCTGAAACATCATTATAGGTAGTTTCATAGTAGGTAAAAGCACCTTTTACATCCCCACTAACAATCATGTCATAAAGGTAATAGGTGTCCTTCTGAAATTCCTTAAATGCAGAGGCTAAACCATCACTGGTTTCCTTTGACTTAAGATTTTCACGGATTACCAGGAGATATTTATTAATTTTCTCAAATCGTTTGTCAAAATCAGCTTTTTGCTCTTTTACTACTTCCTGTGACTCGGTAAGCATGGTCCACAGTAATCTTTTATTGATTGTTTGTACATCTTTTCGTATTTCCATTTGGTTTTTCGTGGTTTCATATTGTACATTATAAAATCTTGTCATATTTCTTCCAATAAACTGGAAGGCCGTCAGTGAAAAAACAGAAGCAATAAAAATAAGTACAATTAGTGTGGTAAGTACACGCCTTAGGCGGTTTGAAATCTTCATTTCAGAAAACTTATTCATTATATGGAATCCTCCCTAGCAAGTACTATAGAAAACTATACTACTTATCTGCTCCAACTTCTACAAGTGATTTTACCAGTCCCGCCATTCCTTGAATCTCAGACGGAATAATAATTTTGGTTGCCTGACCATCTGCTGCCTTTGCAAAAGCTTCCAGACTCTTTAGCTGAATTACCGCTGGCTGTGGATTGGAGTCATTCAAACAGCGAATACCATCTGCATTTGCCTGCTGTATTTTAAGAATGGCTTCTGCCTCTCCTTCAGCCTCCCGTATGGTGGCTTCTTTCTTTGCTTCTGCACGAAGAATGGCTGCTTCTTTTTCTGCCTCTGCCTCCAAAATACAGGATTCTTTTTTACCTTCTGCCCGAAGAATAGAGGATCTCTTTTCTCCTTCTGCAATCAGTATCGTTTCTCTTCGTTCCCGCTCTGCTTTCATTTGTTTCTCCATGGCGTCCTGAATTACCGTTGGGGGAATAATATTCTTTAACTCTACCCGGTTTACTTTAATACCCCAAGGATCCGTTGCCAAGTCAAGAGAAGCTCTCATCTTTGTATTAATAATCTCTCTGGAAGTAAGGGTTTCATCCAGTTCTAAATCACCGATAATGTTACGAAGGGTGGTTGCCGTTAAGTTTTCAATTGCCATAATGGGATTATCTACGCCATAGGCAAACAGTTTTGGATCGGTTATCTGATAAAACACAACGGTGTCAATCCGCATGGTTACGTTATCTTTTGTGATAACCGGCTGGGGTGCGAAATCAACCACCTGTTCCTTTATGGTAACTTTTTTTGCAACACGATCAATAATCGGCATTTTAAAATGAAGACCTACACTCCATGTAGCCTGGTATCCCCCTAATCTTTCAATAACATAAGATTGTGCCTGTGGTACGACTTTGATACAAGATGTAATCAGTATCAATGCAATTAAAATTAATATTCCTGCTAAAACTGGTCCCATTATTTTTTATCCTCCTCTAAACATGGTTTTACAATAAGTTTTACTCCGGCGATATTTACAATCGTGGCTTTATCTCCGGGGCTGAATATAATATGGTCTTCCTCCGACCGGGCAGTCCATTCCTGTCCGTTCAAAACGGCAGTTCCCATCTGATTAAAATTATCTACTTTTTCTGTAATTTTAACGGTTTTTCCAATGAGTTCTTCATAATTTGTCTTTGATCGGTGGCTGTTTAGGTAACGGAGTGCAATCGGTCTTGTAAAAACCAGCAATCCAATAGACACTATAAAAAATACTACAATCTGTACCCATAAATCCAGTCCTGTCAATGAAACTACCGTAGCTGCCAATGCACCACCTGCAAACCAGATTGTGGTCAGACCTAAGGTGCATATTTCAATTACCAGCAGCACTGCTAATAATATCAGCCAATATACTGACTCCATAGCATTACTCCTTTCCTTCTAACATAAGCACACTGTAACTCTTTTTTTCTTCTTTTTCAATAGTTTCTGTAGGAATACTGTTTTTTTCCTATATAAATACTACTTTTATCCTACTTTTCCCCAATAATTAAAGATACCGTTTTTTCTTTATTCTCTGTCTGGGAAGTCCGCAGCAGTTTTACCTTTATAGAAGTTTTTGGTTCAAATACCGACAGGGTTCCTGAAAAACCGGCAACGGAAGTGATTTCCGAAGAATTCATGTCGGTAATAATATCCCCTACCTGAATACCCGCTTTTAATGCCGGTGAATTATTTACTACTTCCGTCACATAAATTCCACGGCTGGCTCCCAGATTTTCCCTGTACTCTTCCGGAATATTAGTTGCCGTCACTCCAAAATAAGCCCGTCCCGTTTTCTGGATCATCTTTTCTATCGTATTCTTTAAACCGCTTATTCCAATTGCCATGCACTGGGTCACTTTTCTGTCTTTTTCAAATCGGTGGGTAATAATTCCCACAATGCTACCATTTAGGTCTACAATGACGCCATTTCCATCTTCGATATGATTCATATCCGTGCAAAAGACATCAATTACCCGATCCGTTATATACTCCTCTATGGGATTTCCCGAGATAATGCCCACATCCATGGAGTACATATAACCATTGGGACTTCCCAATGCAAGTACCGGTGTTCCTGCCTGGGCATAGTAAGAGTCTCCTAACACGGCTACCTTAATTTTCTGTCTTAATTCTTTGGAAATATTTTCATAGGGAACGGAAATAACGGCAATATTGGTATCTTTATCTTTTCCCTGAAGGGTTCCTTCTAGGGTTTCTTCGTTCTCAAAGGTTACCTGAATGTGTGTTACCTCCGTTATTTTATCCAATCCGGTCAGAATATATAAGTGTTTATTGCTGTCTGCTATAATGATTCCAGAGGTTGCTTCCTTGGATTCGGTTGGATTGTTAAACCAGTCTACCCCACTTTGCACTCCGGAAACCTTCACCACCGAATGATTGAATGTATCCGCAATTTCTTTTATTTCCCGATGGAGCTGCTCATAGCTTTCTATGTCCGTCACAACCGGCAGTTTTTCTTCTTTTTCTTTCTTTTTGACCTCCGGTGTGGGGCTTGGCGTTACCGGTGTGGGGCTGGGGCTTTTTGTTGGTTCTGCAAATGCAACCGTATCTCCCTCTTTTTTTTCAAAAATGGTATCAAAATAAGGGGTCAGGACAGAAAAAACAAAACTACCCACAAGACCAAAAAGAATTGCTAAGCAGGATGTTCTTACTGCAGATCCCATAAATCTCTTGAAAGCATTTCTACGCTTTGGAGCAATCTGCTCTCGAATAAATGCCCTCTTCTCATCATTCATTTGTAGTTCTTTCTTTTCCTCATTTGACATACTTATCCCTCACATTATTAACCGTAATTTCATATCCTGTCAGTTTACCATTTAGATATGAACAGTATATGAATGAACTGTAAACAATAGAAATCCCAAAATATAGTTTCCTTTTCCCCGGTAATGGGTTAAAATAGGGGAAGCAACCTTACTATAATATAGCTTAAGTATACCATAGAGGATATAAAAAATGAATGAAAAAGTGTTGAAAACTTTAGAATATAATAAAATTATAGAACAGTTAACAGAATTTGCCTATTCAAGTCCGGCAAAAGAGCTTTGCCGGAACCTTTTACCCATGGATTCCCTTTTGGCTATTCAGACTGCCCAGACGGAAACTTCGGATGGTCTTTCCCGGCTTTTAAAAAAAGGGACTTTATCCTTTTCCGGTGTTAAAGATATTCGTCCTTCCCTCATGCGTTTGGATGTGGGTTCTTCTTTAAATGCGGCAGAGCTACTGCAGCTGAGTTCTCTTTTAAACGTCGCTCTTCGGGTAAAGGCTTATTCCCGTAACGAAACCTGTGAAGAAGGGGAGGGGCTGGATTCCCTTTCCGGATATTTTCAGGAGGTAGAGCCTTTAACACCCTTAAACAATGAAATTAAGCGGTGTATTCTTTCCGAAGAAGACATTAGTGATGATGCCAGCCCACAGCTACACCATATTCGCCGTACGGTAAAGAATGTAAATAATAAGATTCATGAACAGTTAAACAGCATTGTAAATGCTTCGACAACACAAACCATGCTCCAGGAAAATATTGTTACCATGCGTAATGGACGGTATTGTCTCCCCATAAAGTCAGAATACAAAAATCATTTTAGTGGTATGATTCATGACCAGTCTTCTTCCGGCTCTACCCTTTTTGTAGAACCTATGGCAATTGTAAAGCTTAATAATGAGCTGCGTGAGCTGGACATACAGGAAAAAGAAGAAATCGAAAAGATTCTTGCAAACCTAAGCAACGAATGTGCTTCCTTTCAGGATGCCTTAAAATCCGATTTGGATGTTTTAATAAAACTGGATTTTGTCTTTGCAAAAGCTGTTTTGTCCAAAAAATTAAAAGCAACGGAACCTATTTTTAATGAAAACGGTTATATTCACATAAAAAAAGGACGTCATCCACTCATAGATTCAAAAAAAGTCGTTCCCATCGACGTTTACCTGGGGAAAGATTTTAATCTTTTAATTGTCACCGGTCCAAATACCGGTGGTAAAACGGTATCCCTAAAAACAGTAGGGCTTTTTACCCTGATGGGACAGGCAGGTCTTCATATTCCTGCTTTTGACCGTTCCGAATTGTGCGTGTTTGAAGAAGTTTATGCCGATATCGGAGATGAGCAAAGCATTGAACAAAGCCTAAGTACCTTTTCTTCTCATATGGTAAATACCGTTTCTATTTTGCAAAAAGCCAACTTCAAATCTTTGGTTTTATTTGATGAGCTTGGTGCCGGAACCGATCCTACCGAAGGCGCAGCCCTTGCCATGTCAATTTTGTCTTATTTGCATAAACAGCAGATACGCACCATGGCAACCACCCATTACAGTGAACTTAAGATATTTGCCTTATCCACCCCCGGCGTAGAAAATGCCTGCTGCGAATTTGATGTAGAGTCCCTTCGTCCTACCTATCGTCTTTTAATTGGTATTCCCGGCAAGAGCAATGCCTTTGCTATTTCCGGAAAGCTTGGTCTTCCCCATTACATTATTCAAAATGCAAAAGAATTTATTGGTGTTCAGGACCAGAGCTTTGAAGATGTTATTCATGACCTGGAAATCAGTCGTGTAACCATTCAAAAAGAGCAGGAAGAAGTTCTTCGCTATAAAACAGAAATTGAGAACTTAAAGAAAAAATTAGAACAGAAAAATCAGAAATTAGAGGAATCAAAAGATAAAATTCTTCGAAATGCAAACGAAGAAGCAAGAGAGATCATTCAAAAAGCAAAAGATTTTGCAGATGAGTCCATTCGAAAATATAACAAGTGGCTTGACAACGGCCATAGTACCAAGGAAATGGAAAAGGAACGTGCTGCCCTTCGTGACAAACTTGGTGAAAAAGAAGCAAGTCTGACAAGAGCTCCCAAAAAAAATGGAAAAGTTCATAAATCCTCTGATTTTAAACTGGGAGATACGGTTCACGTTACCAGTCTGGATCTAAAGGGAACCGTTCGTTCCCTTCCCAATGATAAGGGAGATTTATTTGTTCAAATGGGAATCCTGCGTTCTCAGGTTAACATAAAAGATTTAGAGCTAATAGAAGAATCCACCGTTGCTAATTCCGGTTCCGTGCGTACCGGGAGCGGTCAGATTAAAATGTCCAAGTCTTCCACCATTCGTCCCGATATTAATCTCATTGGTAAAACGGTAGATGAGGCACTTCCTCTTTTGGATAAATATCTGGATGATGCTTACCTTTCCCACCTTCCTCAAGTAACCGTTATTCACGGAAGGGGTACCGGTGCTTTAAAAAATGCGGTGCATACCCATTTAAAGAAAACAAAATATGTGAAATCTTTCCGTATTGGAACCTTTGGTGAAGGCGACCAGGGTGTAACTATTGTAGAATTCAAGGCATAGCCTTCAAAAGGAGATTTTATTGTGGCAGAAAAGCAAAAGATTTTAATTGTGGATGATGATGGAAATATTGCAGAGCTCATATCCCTTTATCTAATAAAGGAATGTTTTGATACTTTGATTGTAAACGATGGAGAAGAAGCACTTCAGCAGTTTAACGATTACAAACCCAACCTGATTTTATTGGATTTAATGCTTCCCGGAATAGATGGCTATGAAGTATGCCGGGAGGTGAGAAAGAATTCTAAAGTTCCAATTATTATGCTTTCCGCAAAGGGAGAGGTTTTTGATAAGGTACTTGGTCTTGAATTAGGTGCCGATGATTATATAATTAAACCCTTTGATTCCAAAGAACTGGTTGCTCGTGTAAAAGCAGTTTTAAGACGTTTTAGTGTTCCGGCTTCGGTGACGGTTTCCCCTGCCTCTTCACAGTCCGGTGATTTTGTTGAATATCCGGACTTAATTATCAACCAGTCGAATTACTCCGTTTTATATTATAACGAAACCATTGACATGCCCCCTAAAGAGTTGGAGCTCTTTTATTTTCTTGCCTCACATCCAAATCAGGTTTTCACAAGAGAGCAGCTTCTTGATCACATTTGGGGATACGAGTATATAGGTGATACACGTACTGTAGATGTGCATATAAAGCGTCTTCGAGAAAAAATAAAAGATCATTCCTCCTGGAGTCTCTCTACGGTATGGGGTATTGGTTACAAGTTTGAAATAAAGAAAGAAAAGAAATCGAGGTGATTTTCCTATGAAACGTTCTTTGCTGTTAAAGTTTATTGTATGCTATATTTTAGTGGGGCTTTCTATGTTTTTTATAATGAATACCTACGGTATTTCAAGAATTCAGCATAGCTTGATGGAAGATAAAAAGAACGTGCTTTATTCGGAAGCTGGTTTGATTGCCTCTGAATATATGGATAATTATTTTATGAAAAAGCTTTCTTTGCTGGGATTAAATACCCAATTACGCACCATTGATACCTTTTTGGATACCAGAATCTGGTTTGTGCAGTCGGATGGAAGCATCCTTCTGGATACCAGGGACAGCATTGCTGCAAGCAGGGATTTGAATCTAAACGATTTAAAGCCCGGTCTTTTAGACGAAGTTTTTTCTTCCAATGTGACCATTCCAAATATCATAACGGAGCCTATGCTGTCTTTGGTTTATCCCATTACCAGTAATTATGCCCTAAAGGGCTATATTGTCATGTATACTTCCATTAATGCTATTAAAGACGACTGCATCTATTATACCGATATCATCAATAGCTGCTTTCTTATTTATCTTCTTCTTTTAGTTGCTGTATTTCTTTATCTTTATTTTTTAACCGTACACCCTCTTCATATTATTACAAAAGCTGCAAAAGAATACGCCGACGGTCATTATACGTATCCTTTAAAAATTGATTCTCATGATGAATATGGTGACCTGGCAAGCTCCATTTCTTATATGGCAGGAGAATTAAACAGTCTGGACGATTATCAGAAAAAATTTATAGCCAACATTTCTCATGATTTTCGTTCTCCTCTTACCTCAATCAAAGGATATGCCGAAGCCATGCAGGATGGTACCATTCCTTATGAATCTCAAGACAAATATTTAGGAATTATTCTCTTTGAAACGGAACGTCTGAATAAGCTTACCGGTAATCTTTTAGAACTAAACAGCTTTAAGAATAACGGTGTTTTACTGGATATGACTACCTTTGATATCAACCAGGTTATAAAGCAGACCGCCCAGGCTTTTGAAGGAATCTGCACCAAGAAAAATATGCAGCTGGATCTTGTTTTTTCCGAAAAAAAGACCTATGTATGTGCAGACATTGGAAAAATTCAGCAGGTCCTTTACAACTTAATTGATAATGCCATTAAATTCAGTCCTGATGATTCTAAAATTAAGATTTCTTCCGAAGAACAAAGTGAAAAAGTATTTCTCTCTGTAAAAGATTATGGAGTTGGAATTCCAAAAGAACGTTTAAAGAAGGTTTGGGATCGTTTTTATAAAATTGATACTTCTCGGGGAAAAGATAAAAAAGGAACCGGACTGGGCCTTTCTATTACCAAAGAAATTATCAATGCCCACGGTGAGAATATTAATCTAATCAGCACCGAGGGCATTGGAAGTGAGTTCATATTTACTTTAGCAAAAGCAGTGGATAATTACCAGGATAAACGATGAAGTTCTCCCTCTAAATTCATATTTGAAAAGGAATTCTGACGAAGGGCTTCATACAAGACAATGGCTACGGAATTGGAAAGGTTAAGAGAGCGAATATCCCCTATCATAGGGATGCGAACGCAGGTTTCCGGATATTTTATAAGAATTTCTTCCGGTATCCCTTTGCTTTCTTTTCCAAACATAATATAGCAGTCCGGCTCATACGACACCTGTGTATATACATGTTTCGCCTTTGTGGTTGCCATAAATATCTTTGCTTTTTTATTCTTTTTAATGAAATCTTCAAAACTGTCATAAATTCGAAGATCCAACTTATCCCAGTAGTCCAGTCCGGCTCTTTTTACTTCTTTTTCTGTAATGCGAAAGCCCATAGGCTCAATTAAGTGAAGCCTTGCTCCTGCTGCAACGCAGCTTCTTCCTATGTTTCCTGTGTTTGCCGGTATCTCCGGCTCATGGAGTACAATATTAATCATGTTCAAGCCTCCTGCTACTCACTTGTAATTGCCAGGT
>JAVXEO010000018.1:0-19026 GCA_036658435.1 Acetivibrio sp. | reverse complement strand
CCTCATATTTGAGTGGTACGCACATATTTTTTGCAAAGGATGTAGAAAATTCCACATCACCGCTGCAAGTAGTAGGTGGTGTAATATCAATTCCAATTCCTTTTGTTGAAAATATCGTTGCCGTATTTCCCATAATCATATTTCCCAGTTCGCTAAGCGCACTTGTAGAAAAGTCATCCAATTGTTTTACCGGCATCATGCACATCTTGGACGCAATGTCACAGGCAACCTGATTGCTTAATGCAATCATCACTTGTCCACGCATCTCTCCGGTTACACCAATAATAATTAAAAAAGAATTACTGGTAAACTTTGTGTCCTTTAAATAAGGTTTTCCAAGGGTGGTGTCTATAAAACACACATTTTTCAGAACTTGTGTTGCTGCCATTAAAAAGGGGTTAATATGCTCTGCCTTTATTCCTGCCATACCTGTATTCTCCTTAGCATTATTCTATGTTTTATTCTATCATATTTCTTGTCTTTTGTCTTGATTTAATCCAATGTTTTTACAAATTTTTCAATTCGTCCCAACGCTATTTTTAAATTTTCAATGGAATAAGCATAGGAAATACGCAAAAATCCTTCACCGGAATCTCCGAATGCCGTTCCCGGAACAACCGCTACTTTTTCTTCCTTTAACAGTCTTGTGGCAAATTCTTCCGAAGTCATACCAAACTTTTGTATACTGGGGAATACATAAAATGCTCCAAAGGGTTCAAAGCACTTTAATCCCATGCGTTTAAAAGACTCCACTAAGAATCGTCTTCGCTGGTCATATGCGGCACACATTCTTTCCACATCCGTATCCCCATTCTTTAATGCCTCCACCGCTGCATATTGGCTGGTTGTAGGAGCACACATAATGGCAAATTGGTGTACTTTTATCATTTGTTTAATAATCTCTTTGGGTCCTACTCCATATCCCAGACGCCATCCTGTCATGGCATAGGCCTTTGAGAATCCATTGATTACAATGGTACGTTCCTTCATCCCCGGAATGGAGGCAATGGATACATGGCGTTGTCCATAAGTAAGTTCTGCATATATTTCGTCGGAAAGCACAAAAATATCCTTTTCTATACAGACCTCTGCAATCTCTTTTAAATCTTTCTCCGTTAAAATAGCTCCGGTGGGATTATTGGGAAAAGGAAGGATTAATATTTTCGTCTTTTCCGTAAGGTTATCTAAAATCTCCTGTTTTGTTAAGCGAAATCCATTTTTTTCCTGTAAAGGTATGGGAATTGGTTTTCCATAGGCTAACTGTACACAGGGAAGATAGGATACATAGCAGGGTTCCGGAATCAAGACCTCATCTCCTGGGTCTACCATGACTCGAATTGCCGCATCGATGGCTTCGCTTCCTCCTACCGTAACCAAAACCTCATCTTCAAAATGATACTCTAGTTGAAATCTTCGTTTCAAATACCTGCAAATTTCTATCTTAAGTTCTTTTAATCCTGCATTGGATGTATAAAAAGTGCGTCCTTTTTCTAAGGAATAAATACCTTCTTCCCGAATATGCCAAGGGGTTTCAAAGTCCGGTTCCCCTACTCCCAAGGAGATTGCATCTTTCATTTCACTGACAATATCAAAAAATTTACGAATTCCGGAAGGTTTAATTTCTTCTATGGTTTTTGATAATGGATTTCTCACGGGGTAATCAACATCCTTTCATCTTCTTGTATGCCATTCACCAGTGCCAGACCATGTTCTTTGTATTTTTTAAGTACAAAATAGGTTGCCGTACTCGTTACAGACTCCAATGGTGCCAATTTATTCCATACAAAATTAGAAATTTCCTGCATGTTTTTTCCAACGATCATAACGGTCAAATCGAATCCACCGGACATAAGATATACCGTTTCTACTTCATCAAACTTATAAATTCGTTCCGCAATTTTCTCAAAGCCCTGTCCTCTTTGAGGCGTAACCTTTACTTCGATTAATGCCGTCACCTTTTCGCAGTCCACATTATCCCAATTAATTAAGGTTGGATATCCACAGATAATTCCTTCTTCTTCCATATTTTTAATTTCTTTTTCTATTTCTTCTTCCTGAAATCCAAGCATAATGCCTAAATCTGCATTGGATATCTTGCTGTTTTTAGCCATTGCATTTAATATTTTTTCACGCATTTTAATTCTCCTTTTCTATAATACTTTTAAAAGCTCCTCCTCTTTTGGGGAGTCTAAAAACCGTATTTCATCTTCATTAACAATCTGTTTATCTTTATTTTCTGTAATTCTGCCAATAACCGCGGCTTCTATTTTTGCTTCAGAAAGCTTCTGAACCAGTTCATTCCCATGCTCCGAAACCATTAAAAGACAGCCTCTGGAGGTGAGCATATACGGATTCAGGTCAAAGAACTCACAAATTTCTATGGTCTCCTGCCGGATTGGAATCTTCTTTAAATCTACAGAAAATCCAACTTGATAGGCACTTCCAAGTTCCCATAGTGCGCCGAATATTCCCCCGCCGGTTACATCATGCATCACGGTCACACCATTTTCTCCGGCTACTTTTACTGCATCAAAAACAGAAATTCCTTGGTTCTCACAGTAAGCTTTTTCTAAATATTCTTCCGTATACCTTGTTTTCAATTCCCTCTTTTTTTCTCTTGCAAGAATGGCGGTTCCTTCCTGTCCTGCAAATCTTGTCATTACCAATTCCAAGGAAGGCCGAAGGGTACTTATTCGCTGCGTGCCTTTCTTTTTACGTTTTCCAATTCCTGTTACCGTTATGATCGGACGAGGAATGGACGCTACTTCTGTATGTCCGCCCATAATTTCTATATTGAGGGACTCACAAATCTTTTCTAATTTTTGTGTGAAATCCCGCAGTTCTTCTTCTTTTGTATTCTCCGGCAAAAGTATCGACGTAAGAATGCCGATGGGTTCTCCACCCTGTACCCAGATATTATTAGCCGTTGTATGTACCACCTGGTCCGGCAGTCCCTTTAACTCTCCTATCACCGGATTAATTGAAATCACCATTTCTTCCGTTTCTTTCATATCCACAATGGTCGCATCTAGTCCTGGAAGAGCACCCTGAATTACCTCCGAGCGCCGATGTTTTCTTTGTTTTAGTATGGAGCGTTTTAAAATTGTCTCCGGAATCTTTCCTCGCTTCATTTCCATAGGTAAACTCCCTTGTCTTTTCTTACTTCTATTTTTCCATAAAAGGATAACGTTTACGCGTTATCCTTTCTCCTTGCCTTATTCTTCAGGAAGAGCCTCCTCTGTATTCACAGATGGCGTTTCTCCTGGGATCTCTTCTCCCGGTGTTGCTTCCGGCAGGTCCTCCAGATTTTCTCCCGGTATTTCCTCTGGAATCTCTTCTCCCGGTTCTAGGGTTTCCGAAGGAGGTAACGTCTCCAATGGTTCTTTGGAATGTTTCGGTTTTACACTTTTTTCTTCTTCTTCCTTCTTGGTTCCAATGGTTACATAGGCCGGCTCTGCTGCATAGTTACTATAGTTTACACGTTCGCGGCTTACTTCCACATCCTTTTCATAAACTATTTTCCAAAGTTCTGCTTTATATCCTACATGAGCAGACTGGGTTACCTTACGGTATGTCTTTGGCTGGGTCTTATCCTTTGTAATCTTATCTTTTCCCGGTTGAATGACTTTTAACACTTTTGATTCATATTCTACTCTACGGTTGGCTATATCTCTGGTTTCCTGTCCATAAATGGTAAACGTGATGGTTCTTCCCACCGTGGCTGCCTCAATATAAATCGGTACCTCTGTATCATTTCTTATCTTTAAATCTTTATAATCTCCTGCAATAGCCGCGTCCATAGATGCTTCTACATATCCTACCATCATAGAGTGATTGCTTCTTTCTGTAACCTCAATCTCTGCTTTTAAGACTGCATTATAAAGTGTGGTTGCAACCTGGCAGACACCTCCGCCTATGCTATCCACTACCTGTCCATTTTCATAAGCACTTGCAATGGAGTATCCATTTTCTACAGTAATTGGCTGCATGGTCTTACCCGTAGAAAAAATTTCCCCCGGCCAAATGATGGAACCATCAATTAATCTTGCTGCATTTGCCAGATTGTTGGCTCTGGAAGAGGATGAGGTGGAATAGGTGGTTGAAAAAGTGCCAAGCACATCTTTACACAAAGCAAGTTTCTCTTCGGTATATTTTGGTTCATCATCTACCACAACCGCCTTTATCTCTGCATCTTCATAATCCCAGTTTTCTCCATATATCTCTTCGATCTCTGCTATGGTATCTTCCACCAATATTTTTCTTCCCAGTTTATGTTCTTTCACCACAAAGCTTCCATTTATTCTGGAAAGTTGGGCATTCTGTGGAGGAATATTAAAGGATGAACATTTTTCTTCCACAAATGCCTTTAGAGATTCTCTGTCAAAAGTAATTTTCAATGGAATTATCTTTGCCTGATTTTCTAAATCTTTAATTTCCTTATATCGTTTAATAAAGTTACCATTTTTTCCAATTTGAACCGCTGTCTTTATGGTATCTTCTATGTTTGCCCGGATACCAAGTGCAGATACGGTTGTTTCCACTTTGTTTTCATCGATTATGACCGTAAGTTTTTTTTCTTCTAATGAAGCCATCTGTTCTTCCAGTGCTTCTTTTGCTTCTTCCTCTGTCATTTCGCTTACATCAATTGTATTAATCCAAACACCCTTGCAAATAGTGTTCTTGTCATTACCTGCAAATGCAGTAACGGCTATAAGTATTCCTGCCAGTATCGCACCGATTGTTATTACCGCTATGACAACTGATTTTATTTTTTTCATTGTTTCTTTTCCCTTCAATGCAAATCTACCATTTTAGGCTATTGCTCATTGTATCACATACATCAAAATTATCAAGTCTTAATTTCCTTTGACTTTTCCTTGCCTTTTTTGTATATTTTATGTAAGGTTATTGCATCACTCCAAGAACAAGTGGAACAACCATAGCCAGTACTAAAATCACAATAATTGCAGTAGAAATAATTTTTTGTGTCTTTTTATTATTAAAGTTCATGATTTTCACCTCTTTTTCAACTCATAAGTTTATACACGAAAGGCGGTATAAGATATGCCTATATTTTTAATTATGTCCATTCTATTTGTTATCTGGCTCGGTTTTCAGATTAAGAAAACTTCCAAAGTCTCCCACCATTCCTCTGAAGATTTTTGGGAAAGGGAGCGAAATGCTAATTTTGTCCGCCCCAAAGATCTTTCTTCCTTGGAATACATTTCGGTTTCTTTAACCGGCCTTCCATTTGAGGATACCACCGACCCTACTCTTTCCGATACCCAGGAGGAGATTAAGCGGCTTTCTCAAAAGGAGCTTCTAAATCTAAGCTCTCAGTCTAATACGGATTTAAAGTACGCATATGGTGCTAAAAATCTTGATTATCTGGTATGTTGTGATCAAAACTATGCTCTTTTTTTACGTACCCTTAATAAATGGGCTGCTCTTCTTTATGAAAAAGAGGAAACTGCAAAAGCAAAAATCATTCTTGAATATGCCCTGTCTCTGAAAACAGACATCAGCACCTCTTATACTTTATTGGCTGAGATTTATTTCAAGGAAGGCACTCCTGAGAAGATTTATCCTCTCATTACACAGGCTGAAGAGTTAAGTACTCTGATGAAGGATGCTCTTATAAAAAATCTGGCTTCCTATTTATCATAATAGGGATACAATATTATACTTTACCAACACCTGGTTTAATATGCAAGTTATTTTTATACTTTTTTACTTTTGATAGTCTTTACAGAGTTCTTTTAAGAAACAGGCTTCACACTGAGGGTTTCTAGCCGTACAAAGTCCTCTTCCATGTGTAATTATCTGTATATTATATAAAATCCAGTGTTCTTTGGGAAGTACCTTCATTAGGTCATACTCTATTTTTTCCGGATCCTCTTCCTTGGTAAGTCCAAGTTTTTTTGAAATACGTTTTACATGGGTATCTACCACGACACTGGGTTCCCCATATACATTGCCCCGAATAACATTGGCTGTCTTTCTTCCTACTCCTGCCAGAGTAAGCAGGTCTTCCAGCTGGCTTGGTACTACTCCTGCATAAACTTCTTTAAGACGTTTTGTACATAAGATAATATTTTTTGCTTTATTTTGATAAAATCCGGTGGAATGAATGTCTTTTTCAAGTTCCTTCTGGTCGGCATTTGCAAAGGCATCCAAATCCGGATATTTTACAAATAAATTCTTTGTAACCAGATTCACTCTGGCATCGGTGCACTGTGCGCTCATAATGACCGCTATTAATAACTGCCAAGGTGTTTCGTGATTCAGGTAACACTTGTATTCCCTGGTATAGTGCTCATCCAGCAAGGCGAGAATCTGTGCAATCCGCTCCCGTTCTTTTTTACTGATTCGTTTCTCCATAGTCAAACCTCCAAAATTGCCGCCTGATGATTTAACGGATTTCTGTTTTCATAGTCAAAAAGAATGCTGCTTTCTCCTTCTATTCTTCTTCCTCTTTGGATGCTCTTCATTAAATCAATATCAAAGAATTCCAAATGTGTCATACGGCTTATTTGTTTCATGTTATAGGCCTCATATCCTGGAAGAAGCTTTCGCACTTTTTCTTCCTGTCGGTAAAACTTTTGATATTTTTCTTTACTTTCTTCTTTTATTCCGGCAAATTCCGGTCTGTTTTTCAGATTTTCACGTAAGTATAAATCAAAGATCAAGATTTGATCCAAGGTTTCTCTTTCTCCGCCTATCCTATCTCTGTAAAAATCTCTTAAAATAGAATACCTTGCCAGACGGTTGTGATTTACTTCAAGCAGTCCATGTTTCTCGTAGTAATTCCCCAGTGCTTCATATAAAGCATAAGGTCTCTCAAAAAAATGTTCCATATAGTTTATACTATTTTGAAATTGACCACTATTATAATAAACCTCTACCATTTCTTCTATCTTTTTTAGCTCCAGTACATCTCCATAAGAAAGCCAGGTTGTAGATAGTACCTCAAATGGTGGTATTGACTGGAATGCTATCTGGTGTTCCTCACTCATTTCAAACATAGGAGAGCCTTTTAGTACTTTCAAAAATCCAAGCTGAAGCTGATCGGGTGCCAGATGGTATACATAGTCAAACGATTTCTGAAAGGACCTTATGTCTTCAAAAGGAAGGCCGGCTATTAGATCCAGATGTTGGTGTATATTTCCCGGCTTTGCCACCTTTTTTACGGCGTTCTCCAGTTTATTCAAATCCATTTTTCGATGAATTGCCTGAATTGTGGTTGGATTAATGGATTGTACCCCAATTTCAAATTGAATCAATCCGGGACGAAACGTTCCTACAAATTCTATTTCATCTTCCCTTAGTAAGTCTGCCGATATTTCAAAATGAAAGTTGGTAAATCCCTCATCATGGTCATAAATGTACTGCCAGATGTCCATAGCATGTCCGTGGTTTGCATTGAACGTACGGTCAATAAACTTAACAAGGGGAACCTTGGCGTCTATAAAAAACTGAAGTTCTTTTTTTACCAGCTCCGGGCTCCGCAGCCGGATTCCTTTTTCAATGGAAGATAAGCAATACGTGCAGGAATAAGGGCAGCCCCGGCTGCTTTCGTAATATACCAGTTTATTCTCAAAATCTTTCATTTCTTTATAGGGAAAGGGAATCTGATCCAGAGAAAGAGGAGTTCTTCTTCCTGTGTCTATTATTTCATTTTCTTTCCGGCAGTATAAACCGGAAATTTCCCAGATTTCTTCTTTTTTCTCTATATAATGTTTTACAAGCTGGGAGAAGGTTTCTTCTCCTTCCCCCACCATAACCCCCTCCAGCCATGGTTTCTCTTCCATCTGCTGCCGTGGGTTATAAGATACCTCCGGTCCCCCCACCCAAATGGGAACTCCCGGAAGAACCTTTTTTAACTCTCTTCCTACTTCCTCTACCATAGAAATATTCCAGATGTAACAGGAAAAAGCCACTACATCCGGCTTTTCTTTGTAAATATTTTCTAAAATCTTATCACTATAATTATTTATGGTATATTCTACAATCTGAATTTGACTTTTATAGTCTTTGTTATAAGCCCTCAGACTGTATACCGCCAGATTAGAATGAATATATTTTGCATTTATTGCGACCAGTAATATTTTCATATCCGCACCTTTCTTCCCTTTTTAGGGTACACAAAAAGCGGGTGATGGGAATCGAACCCACGTATCTAGCTTGGAAGGCTAGTGTTCTACCATTGAACCACACCCGCGTGTGCCTCGAACCGGAATCGAACCAGTGACACGAGGATTTTCAGTCCTCTGCTCTACCGACTGAGCTATCTGGGCGTATCGATTAAAGCTTGTCACCTTTACCACGCATGTTCGATTCTATAATATTTTTATTAAATTGTCAAGTCCCTTTTATACTTCTTCTGCATAAAAATCAAAACCATCTCTTCCTTTGTTTTTTACCACATAAAGAGCCGTATCTGCACTTTTATAAAGTTTACTGAAATCCTTTCCATCCTTGGTATAAAGAGCAATTCCTATGCTGGCAGAAGTCTTTACCACCTTCTTCGGATTGTCTTTTAGAAACTGTTCCTGACGAAAGCCATCACAAATCGCCTTTGCCTTTGCCGTAATAAGTTCCATTACCCCATAATTCTTTAATAATACAATAAATTCATCCCCGCCAATTCTGCCTACAATATCATCCTTACGAAAAATTCGACGTAAAACATTTCCATATTCCGAAATAACTTCGTCCCCTTTTCCATGTCCAAGTGTGTCGTTTACCCCTTTGAAGTAGTCAATATCAATAAGTAGCAGGGCATGCTGGCCTTCTTCTCCTTCCCCCTCCAAAAAAGCGTCAATATAGGTCTGTGTGGTAATGCGGTTATAAAGGCCGGTAAGACCATCTATGGTGGCCGAATGTTTCAGTCGTTCCTGGCGCAGCTTTCTTTCTGTAATGTCATTTTCCATGCAGATAATTTTGCTGCAGTGGTCCTTACCATCTGTTATGGGTACAAAAGTAGCGGACAGCCAACGCACTGTATTTTCATTGGGTATAATTTTATATTCAAAATTAATAGAAGAAATTCCTTCTTTAATCTTAATTTTTATATTTTGGGGCAAAAAGGTATCCAGAAATTCCTGCCGGCACTCCGGAGAACAAACACTGGCAATTTGTTCTAAGGCATTGCTGTAATTCTTAGGCGTTTCTTTCCAAACTGCCTTTTTTGAACTTTCCGAATAATCTACCAGCTCATCGTTATCAATGTCTGCCTCATAAAACAAATCATTTGTCTTTCGAATGGCTATGCTATAGGTATTCTTCATGGCGTCCATCTGTTCCTGTTCCCGAACCCGCTGTATCAGAACAATAGCAAATACCACCGTTATTGCAATAACAATAAAAAGAGTCAGTAAAATTGCCAGTCTGCGTATCCTTTGTGATTGAAAATTCAGGGAGTCATCCGTGGCCGTAATGGACATATACCAGTCGTTCACCTCCATGGGTTCATAGTTAAGGCAGATTCCCTTTCCATCAAACCGGTATTTCAGCCAACCGGATTCCTGTGCTCTTACGTTCCTTTTGTATTCTTTTGTGGTGCCTTCTATTAATTTTACATCCGATCGCTCCGTAAATGCAAATACGTTGTCTCCCGGTTTAATGGGCAGCTTCCGTTTTGCAAAAGTAGCAATTACCGTACCATCCCCGGAAAACATGCATAGGGCAGCGTCCCCTTCCAAACCGGTTGCATTGTACATGGTTTGCAGGATTTCATCGTCCAGCGTAGCAATGAGTCTTCCTACTTTTTCATTTTTGTAGTAAATGGGTGTGCCAATATTAATGGTTTGTAAACCATCTGCATCCACTCGGGGCTGTCCAATGATGGTTTCCTCTGCCTTTAGATTGGGAATTGCATCCAGGGAGTCTAATTGCCTTACTCCAAAGGTACTAGAATACACCCTGCCTTTCAATGTAATAGCAGACAAACGCTCAAATCTTGCATCTTGGGCAAAATCACTGAGTAAGGACAGTTCTTTTTCACTGTTTAATTTTTTTTCTTTCTCCCCCAGCATTTTTGCCTGGAGCTCAAGGAGATCTCTGCAGCTTTCCAATCCATTTTTCATGGTTAATGCCGCCGTCTGGTTAATCTCAACCATATTGTTATGTATGTTTTGTTCTACGGTCTGCAGCGTTGCCAGCTGAAACATTGCCAACGCTGCAAATATCAGCATCCCGCCTATGGAAATTGCAAGAACACTGACCCCCCATTTTTTCAACATCTTTTTTAGTAAATTTATCATGATTCTCTCCACCCCTGGTCGCTATTTTAAAGCGATTTCCTCTCATGCTGGTAACGGTTTATCCTTAAAAGCTTATATTCTTCATAATTACAGAAGAAAGCGGCTCTAGTGTCAGGTTAAGCGTACCTCCTTTGCTATGATGAATCACTGCATTTTCCTTATATCCTGCTGCGTTTGTGGCAATCAAGGATACCATGGTTTCATGGTCTGTAAATCCAGTTCTCCAAATTGGTATACTTACTTGTTTTTCCTGCTCACTCCGATTTACGGCAACTAAAAATTTCTCCCCTTTATAAGTTCTTCCATAACTTATAACCTCTCTTTCTCCATGAAGAAATATAATAGAGCCCCTCTTTAGCGAGAGATAACTGTTATGAATGGCAATGAGCTTCTTATGAAGTTCCTGAAGTTCTTTGTTTTCTTTTCCCCAGGGAAAGGTTCTTCGGTTATCCGGATCCGTCCAGCCGCAAACACCGGCTTCGTCTCCATAATATATGGTAGGGGCTCCCGGCCAGGTCATTTGCATAACTACAGCCTGACGCATAATTTCAATTTTTATTCCCTCATTTGCCGCTTCCGGTCCCTTTGTATTCACTCTCCCCACTTTCCCACTGGTTCTTGTGAGAAATCGAGAATGATCGTGGTTTGACAGTTCATTCATTGCCACTTCCAGGGATTGACTGTTGAATCTGGACATATGATATGCCATACCTTCAAAAAAACAATCTGCATTTCCAATTAATTCACCATTATATTCATCGCTATGCTTTTCTAACCCGGTTAGGAACCAGGTAATTGGTTCCATAAAGGCATCGTAGTTCATAATGGTATCCCATTCATCTCCTCTAAGCCAGGATTCTGCATCTCCATAGTGTTCTGCTAATATAATGGCATTGGGGTTTGCTTTTTTTACGGTTTCCCTGAACTTTTTCCAGAAATAATGATTGTACTCCCTGCTGTGTCCTAAATCTGCTGCAACGTCCAGACGCCAGCCGTCTACGTTATAGGGTTCGGATACCCATTTCTTCCCAATTCGCAGGATATCTTCAAACAACTCCTTTGACTCTTCAAAATTAAGTTTTGGAAGGGTGTCATGTCCCCACCAGCCATCATAATTTGAATTTTCCGGCCATTCCTCTTTTGAAAAATGAAAATAATTCTTATAAGGACTGGCTTCGTCTACAAAAGCTCCTTTTTCATAACCTTCCTGAAATTCATAGATCTGTTCTCGATCCAGCCATTTGTTAAAGGAGCCACAATGGTTAAAAACGCCATCCAGAATTATTTTCATTCCTCTTCTGTGAACTTCTTCCACAAATTCAGCAAAAAATTCATTGCTGGCTTCTAAGTTCTCCTTATGCGTCACTCTACAGATGTAGCGGGAAGCTCCTTTATTATCTTTTGCATTCTCATCAAGACATTTTCCCTCATCCTTAACGATTTTTCCATAATGAGGGTCTACGTAATCGTAGTCCTGAATATCATACTTATGGTTAGAGGGAGAAACGAAAATTGGATTTAGGTATAATACTTCAACACCAAGATTTTGAATATAATCCAGTTTATCTAAAACACCCTGTAAATCTCCTCCATAAAATTCCCGGACTCCCATTTGCGCCGGATATTTTTCCCAGTCTTTTACCTTGGAAACGGGTTCTCCAATATATTGATATTCTCTATCTTCCACATCATTGCTTGGATCTCCATTATAAAACCGATCCACAAATATTTGATAAAACACGGCACCTTTTGCCCAGTCCGGTGTCTTAAATCCCGGATAAATAAAAAAGTTGGAGGATTCGTCCTTTTCTTCTGCAACACCTCTGGCATTGTAATAACAGACAACTTCCCCTGCCATAATTGCGAAATAATACTCCACTCTTGTATCATAAAGCTGATGTTCCGCTTCGTAATAGTCAAAATATTCATCACTGTATCTTTTTTTCATTAATAAGGGTTCATCATCTATGATCAAATACGCATGCTCAACATTTTCTTTTCCGGTACGCAGACGTAATTTTACAATTTCATTTTTTTCCGGTTCCTGAGGAACACGGTATTCTTCCGTTCCGTCACTAAACAAAGCTTCCTGATCAATGATAGGAACCACACTGTCTGTGTATATGTGAACTTTTTCATATTCACTTAACCTACTAAAATCCATCTTATTTTCTCCTTTCAGTCTCTTTGCATAATAGCATACGTTGTAACACTTGTCTATGTTAATTCTGCACATAAAAAGAGAGCAGCATCCGAACGCTGCTCCCTTTTTGGAGAAGGTATTTTTGTTACTTATGGGGTGTAGCAAAAACTATATAATGTATTGGGGTTTACGTTTATTAGTATAACATCTCCGGTCAATTAAGTGTGCACAAACTTTAAGAAATTCTTTTTTATTTTTTGTATACTTTGCATCCTAAATTTTAGTGAAGGGTAAGTTTCCCTTTATTTTTTCCTAAAATTCCAGGCTTTCCTCACTATTTTTTTGAAATAGGCTTTCAAACTCCTCTTTTGAAATCCGATCCTTTTCGATTAAAAGGCGGGCGCAGCTATGAAGCGTTTCTATATTATCCATCAAAAGTTTCTTCGCCTTTACATAACAGTCATCAATGATACTCTTCACTTCCTGATCAATGATTTTTGCCATATTTTCACTGTAAGCTCTGGTATGCCCTAAGTCTCTTCCAATAAAAACTTCATCGTCATCGCTTGCATAACTTACCATACCTACATTTTCGGAAAATCCGTATTTGGTCACCATATCTCTGGCTGATTTGGACGCCTGCTTAATATCCTGAGAAGCCCCGGTTGTAATATCATCAAAAATCAATGCCTCTGCAATTCTTCCTCCCAGTGTTGCCATAATATCCTGCAGCATTTTTTTCTTGGTCAGATGCATTTCATCTTTTTCCGGCAATGGCATGGTATATCCTGCGGCTCCATGTCCTGTAGGAATAACAGAAACGGTATAAACCGGTCCGATATCCGGAAGTAGGTGGAATAAAAGTGCATGCCCTGCTTCATGATATGCCGTAATCTTTTTATCTTTTTCAGAAACAACCCGGCTTCTTTTTTCCGGTCCAATTCCTATTTTTATAAAAGATTTCTTAATATCTTCCTGTAGGATAAAGGAACGGTCTTCTTTGGCTGCTGCAATGGCTGCTTCATTCAAAAGATTTTCTAAATCTGCACCGGTAAATCCTACCGTTGTCTGAGCAACCTGTTTTAGGTCTACATCCTCACCCAATGGCTTATTCTTTGCATGCACCAGTAAGATTTCTTCTCTTCCCTTTGCATCCGGATGTCCCACGGTAACTCTTCGGTCAAAACGTCCCGGTCTTAAAATAGCCGGGTCTAATATATCTACCCGGTTTGTGGCTGCCATAACTATAATTCCTTCGTTCACACCAAATCCATCCATCTCCACCAGTAATTGGTTCAATGTCTGTTCTCTTTCATCGTGACCGCCCCCAAGACCGGTTCCTCTACGTCTGGCAACCGCATCAATTTCATCAATAAATATAATACAAGGTGAATTTTTCTTGGCTTCTGCAAATAAATCCCTTACTCGGGATGCACCGACACCAACAAACATTTCTACAAAATCCGAACCGGAAATACTAAAAAATGGAACTCCGGCTTCCCCGGCTACTGCCTTTGCAAGTAAGGTTTTTCCGGTACCCGGATGCCCTTCCAGCAATACCCCTTTTGGTATTCGTGCTCCCACTTTCACAAATTTATTGGGTGTCTTTAAGAAATCTACGATTTCTTCCAGTGCTTCCTTTTCCTCTTGAAGCCCTGCCACATTTTTGAAGGTGGTGTTCTTATTTTCATCCGTCGACATTCTCGCCCGGCTCTTTCCAAAATTCATAACTTTTGAATTTCCGCCGCCCCCTCCTTGGTTTGACATAAGGGAAAATAAAAGAATCACAGCAAGAAAAATAAAAACATAGGGCAGTAATGTTGTTAGAAACCAGCTGGGTTTACTAATATCTTTCATTTCATAATCTGCAATCCCTGCTGCCTGCAGCTCTTGTTCCACCGATGTTACATTAGCAACATACAAGCTGGCTTTTTCCTCATTCTTGTAGGTTATAACCACTTCACCCGTTGGTACTTCTTCATTTGGATAAATCTGTATTTTGGTTATATTGGCTGCATTTTCCTGGATATCTTTCAGAAACGATGCATGATTATATCCACTGCGGGATGTAGCCGACGTATTTCCCGAGAAATACATTGCCGCTATAATAATAGCGAGGATTAGGAAATAAAACCCTAATCCTTTCATTTGTTTTTTCAATTATAAAAGCCTCCTTTATTGTTCCACCACACCGATATATGGAAGATTTCTTAATTCCTGGGCAAAATCCAGTCCGTAACCCACTACAAATTCATCCGGTATTTCAAATCCGGTATAATCCACTTTTACGTCGGTAACTCTGCGATCCGGTTTGTCTAATAAGGTACATAACTTAATACTCTTTGGTTTTCTTGCATTTAACATATCCAGTAAATATTCCAGTGTTCTTCCAGAATCAATAATATCCTCGATTACTAAAACATCCTTATCTTCAATATGTTCGTCTAAATCCTTAACAATTTTAACCCTTCCTGTGCTTTCCTGTGCATTTCCATAGCTGGAAACGGACATAAAATCCATGGTTACGGTGGGAGTAATATGCTTTGCAAGTTCACAGGTAAAGAACACGCTTCCCTTTAAAATGCAAATCAAATGAACGGTTTTTCCTTCGTAATCCTTACTAATCTGAGCTCCTAATTCAGCAATTCTTTTGTCAACTTCTTCTTCTGAAATCATAACTCTAATTTTTTCATTCATTTTCTTTTCCTCCAATTAGTCTTACCTTTAGTATCGTTTTTGTATTTTTAGTTATCTTATATCCTTCGCTTGACCGTTCTCCAATAATCCATAAAATGTGTCTTTCATGGGCCAACAGCGGAATTCTGTCTCTTTTTTCCCGTGGAATCTTCCGATCTATAAAATAGTCTTTTAACTTTTTCATTCCACCCTGTTCATTTACCTGAAAACAATCACCCTGACGACGGTTTCGCAAGGATATAGTTCGACCTATTCTATCATAATCAAACCATTTCGTATAGTCATTTTTCGGAATTTTCTCAAGTTTTTCATGATTTTCTTCAATGGATATACCCAGTTTCCAACTGGTGCCCGGTATTTCATAAATACCTTCTTCCGAAATTATAAATTCATAACATTCGTCTTCCTGTGGCGGACTTCCTATGCGAATATTTTCATACTCTCTTTGTGCTTCCAATCCATAGGGCAAGTGAATTTTCTTTCCGGATTCCATTTCCAGCAATCCCAGGATTTGTTCAATATGACCGTTATCGATATCTTTCAGTTCTCCGGCGTAGTCCAAAATCACCTTCCGAATCACTTCTTTTTGTATAATAGGTTCTTCTTTCTTTAGAGACTCCACCTGGAGTAAGTATTGCCCATTCACGAAATGAACAATCGTTTTTAATGCAATTTTTGTATTTTTGTCAATGTAGTCCTGGGCTTCTCTTAATAATCCCGCTGCCCTGCCCATATTTTCAACGGTTCTTTTGTTAATTTCCTCTTCCATAACCGGCAAAATTCCATGGCGAATGCGGTTTCTTGCATAATCATCTTTCATATTTGTGGCATCCACACAAAAAATCTGTCCTTTTTCTTTTAAATACCCTTCGATTTCTTGACGATTTACGCATAGCAAAGGACGAATGATTTTGTCCCGCATCGGTGGAATTCCACAAAGTCCCCGCATTCCACTTCCTCTTGCCAAATGAAACAGCATGGTTTCCGCATTATCATTCATATTATGTGCCACTGCAATTTTTGTTGCAGACTCTTCTTTCAAAACCTGGTGAAAGCATTCATATCGTAGCTTTCTTCCTGCCTCTTCTTCGCTCAGTCCATTTTCTTTTGCATATTCTTTCATTTTTTTCTTAAAACTTCTTACTTTAATTCCATATCTTTCCCCCAGCGCTTCTACAAACTTCTGGTCACGATCTGCCTCCATTCCTCTAACTCCATGGTTTACATGTACCAGAACAAAGGATAAATTGTATTCTTTTTTTAATTCCAGCATTACCAGAAAAAGACAGACAGAATCGGCTCCACCGGAAATTCCCAAGATTACCTTATCGTTTTCCTGCAGCATATTCTGTTTTTGTATATAAGCCCTCACCTTGCGTTCCATGTTCAACTCCTGTTTTTACTGTTTTATAGCTATTGTAACCCTCTCCATTCCTGATTTCAAGGTTTTTCCCATATTCCTGCAACAATTACGGTCATATCGTCCGGCGCCTCTTCTTTCACAGCCTCCAATGCCTTTTTTAAAATGCCATTGGCTATTTCTCTAGGATTATTGCTGGTTATTTCCTGAAGCGCTGTTATAATCCATTCTTCTTTCTCTTCCCCCGGAAAACAGTCTACCACTCCATCCGTCATCATAATTACGAATTCTCCCTCTTTTATTTTGCATTTACTCCCTTCCAGTTTACTATCACCGAAAATGCCCGCAGGCAGGGAGGAAGACATGATGGCTTTTACATTTTCCTTTCGTTTCAAAAAGGTGGCGGCTGCACCCATTTTCACAAAATTACAATTTCCATTAAACAAATTTATAATGCCCATATCAATGGTTGAAAAAGAGCCTCCATCGGTTTGTAAAACATACAAAGAATTAATAAGATGTATGGCGGCTGATTCTTTAAATCCGGCTTCCATAAAATCTTCAATTAAGTCAATGACGGATTTGCTCTCCTTATTTGCCAGTTCTCCGGAACCCATTCCATCACAAAGCGTCATAACCATTTCTCCTGAATTTAGCTCCAGAAAAGAAAAATTATCTCCGGAAATGTCTTCCCCCTCTTTGGTTACTCTGGCAACCCCAGTCAGCACCTTATATTTGGTGTCTTCATGAAATACCATGGCGGTATATTCTTCCGGTATTGTATTTTTCATCTGTTCCCCGGGTTTTACCTTTTTCCCCAAAACCTGCCCTAGCCCTGAGGCAGCTTCTCTTATGGTGATGTAGCGGCCCTTTCCTGCCTTTGCCTGCATATGAATTTCCAGTCTGCCATTTTTATCTTCCATAATAACCAGATTTTTAACTTCTATATGCTGCATCCGTAATTTTTCCAGAATCTGTTCCTCCTGAGAATTTTTCACTTCCTTCATCTGGGTAATATCAGAAGCAAATTCCTTTACAATACCTGCCATTTCATCCAGTTGACCGGCTACTGCCTGTCGGCTTTCCATTAATTTATTGCTCCATTTTAAATTAATCGTGGCAATTTCCAGACTTTTATTGGTTTCTTTTACAAAAGCATCTGCATATACACACTGGCTTCGAAAGTTGACCGGAACATCCTGTGTTTTTACATGTCCCTCTTTTTTTGCTATATCAAAAATATCCTGTGCAAAGGCATAGGTCATTTCATAATTATCCTCCCAGCAATGACTGCAATAAACACATTCTTTGCAAAATTTTTCTGAAATATCTTCAAAAATTCCATTCATATCGTCACACCCTAATATGCTTTTCTTTTCTGTATAGTGCAGAAAGGACTTGGATAATTTTTCCAATGATTCAGAAAATTCACGAAAACGTTCCTTTGTCATAAGCTGAAGTTTCTGTTTCATATAATCGCCCTCTTCCTTTTTGTCCCATTGTGGAGATTCCAGTAGTTTACCCGGAATTAAAAAAAATAAAACAACGGCAAGAAGCAAGGAAGGGAAGCCTTGCATTTTTATAAGACTTGGTTCATATAAGTATCCCAGGGATAATCCCGTTGTAGCAAAGGCAATTCCCGCTCCCATTTTACCAATTTCTTGAAACATCCCACTGCAAATTCCCAGAATACACAATATTCCTATATAGGTTACCTCACTATAGCTATAAGATACCACCATTCCACAAATTGCTCCCGCTACGGCACCGGCTCCCGGTCCATATTTATATCCTGCACAGAGGACAAAGAAAAAAACGGCTACATAAGGAAAGGAGATGGATAAGAACCCCAGGTTTGGTATGGAATATACAAAAATACCAATTATAAAAGCAAGACTTACAAGTTCCTCATTGTTCATGCACTCCTTTTTTCTATGATATAAAAGAAAAGAAGAACCTTTTTTCAAAAGAAAATACGCTATATACACAAGAATTCCTTCTAAAAAAGCAAGGGCGATATAACTTAGATAGTCTTTATATAAAAATGCTTTGGTCAAAGATAGTGCCGTTGTTACCCCTGCTCCAATCCATGCCTTTACCGAATCTTCTCTTATCTTATGTTCCCTCCAAAGTAAGTGTTCAATAATGGAAAGTGTAACCAGTACCAGACTATATTTTATAACGCTGACTCCATCCATCTTTGTTGCCATGCCAAGGAGCAGCATAAGTGCCAGCATTCCTTTGCTGGTGCCTTGTCCACATACCGCCAAAAAATATCCCATTCCAATTGGATTCATAGAGAAAAAAGCAGCTCTTCCCATTATAAATCCAAGAAAAACCACCAATATGATTCTTTTATTCCACTTTTTCATTTTTCCCCTTCCTTTCTACCGTTTCCGTTGCCTATTATAGCTTTCTGCACCTGGAAACTTTGTCGAAGGAAGGACGTATTTTTCAAAAACTTTTTGACAAAAAAAGACCTCTTAGTTTACACTAAGAGGTTAAAAATAGCGGGAGGGGGATTTGAACCCTCGACACCACGGGTATGAACCGTGTGCTCT
>JAVXEO010000017.1:32690-33950 GCA_036658435.1 Acetivibrio sp. | reverse complement strand
AAGAACATATAAATAGAAGAACATAAAAAAAGAAACCGGGTAAAACCGGTTTCTTTTTTTATGCAATAGGAAAGTGCTCCTATTACATAAAAACGCTCCACTGTGGGTGCGCACGCCGCGCTAAGGAATATGGTTACTGAAGTGACCGCTTTGCTATGATATTTTTAATGTTTTAAAAGGTATTGTTGCAATATTTAGATAACTTAAAGAAAAGAGTGAGAATAGAAGTTTAAAAAAAGTATTATCTGAGGAGGAGATTTTATATAAAAAAAGTAAAGTGTACAAAGTGCACAAAAAAGAAAAAACAAAGGATACAAGAAAGTAAGTAAGGGGAAAAATGGAAAAAGATAAAAAAAGTTATCCACAAATAAAAATATGAATTTTCTCCAATAAACGAGTTATACACTGACTTATACACACTATCCACATTATCCACACGCTAATTTATAAAAAAAATAAGAAAAAACTCGTGTCAAGGTCGAATACATGTTTTGTTGCTTGTGATAAAAATTAAAAAAAGGAGAAAAGAATCGAAACTGGGTCTTGACAAAAACAATTAATAATAAAATATTAAAAATTAAAAAAACTCTCGAAATTTATAGAAATTAAAGAACAATTACTAAAAAAAATGTAAAATATTCTTGATAAGTAGACAGATTGTGGTATAATAGGAGTATAAAAATTTGTTTCATAAGTTTTTATATTAAGAAGAGACAAAGGAGCTGGACATTATGAGATTTATAATTAGTGGAAAGAATATTGATGTAACAGAGGGACTGAAAGCAGCGATCTATGAGAAGATAGGAAAACTAGAAAGATATTTTACCCCAGATACAGAGATTCATGTAACACTCCAAGTAGAAAAGGACAGACAAAAGATTGAGATTACTATTCCAATGAAAGGAAATATTATACGTGCGGAGCAGGTCAGCAATGATATGTATGTGTCAATTGACCTTGTAGAAGAGATTATTGAACGTCAATTGAGAAAGTACAAAAATAAATTAGTAAATCAAAAACAAGCAGCTTTTAATTTGAACCAGGAATTTTTAGAGGAAGAGAATCCAAATGATGAAGAAATTCGCATTATTCGTACCAAGCGGTTTGCAATGAAGCCTATGGATGCAGAAGAAGCATGTATTCAGATGGAATTACTGGGACATAGTTTCTTTGTTTTCCGAAGTGCAGAGACGGATGAAGTCAATGTAGTTTATAAGAGAAAAGGCAATACTTATGGATTGATAGAACCGGAATATTAAT
>JAVXEO010000017.1:0-32590 GCA_036658435.1 Acetivibrio sp. | reverse complement strand
ATAAATGCTGGAGCGATTTTCAAAGCCCATCATATAATCTAGAGAACTGTTATAAAGAACGGCTAGCTGCAGCAGAACTTCTACACTGGGTGTCTTTGTATTACATTCATAGGCACTAACGGTTGACCGTGTAATCCCCAAACGTTTGGCTGCATCACTTTGGGATAGGTGTTTATCTTTTCGCAACTCTTTTAGTCGAATACCAAAATCATAAACCACTAGAGTATGCCCCCTTTCATTTTCCTTATGGTTATTATTGTACTTTAGGGTCAGATACTTTCGAGCGTCAAGTAAATTCTTTTTAAGCGTCTTAAAGTTGACGGAATAAAAAAAATAGCGTATTATAAAGTGCACAAAATGGAATAAAAAGCAAAAGGAGGAATTGTCATGAAAATTGCAATTTGCGATGACAATCCAGAAGATCAAAAAATACTTAAAAAATATTTGTGTCATTATGGATTGAAGATGGAAGTAGAACTTGAATTGTTTTTTTGTGAAAGTGGAGAAAATTTGCTTAGAACAATGAAAAGGATGAGCTTTGATATTATTTTTATGGATATTTATATGAAGGGAATGGGAGGAATGGAGGCAGCAAGGGAGATTCGGAGATTTGATAAGCAGGCACAGATTATTTTTGTTACCATTTCTCCGGACCATGCAATTTCCAGCTATGATGTAAAGGCACTGTATTATATATTGAAACCGGTATCATACTCCAAAATAGAAAAAGTATTGAACCTTTGCCAGTTTGAAGATAGAAAAGCAGAAAAACAGATTGCGATACAGACCGGGAAGACGACAATGCCGATAAATACAGCGAAAATTCTTTATGCAGAAATGTTTAATAAGGTGCTGACAATACATACCATATGTGGGGCTATAGAATCAAGAACTTCTATGGAAAAGTTCGAGATACAATTGGGAGGAAATCCTTTTTTAAGATGCCATCGAAGTTTTTTGGTAAATATGGATTTTATAGAAGATATAGGTGAAGATATTTTTCTGCTAACAAATAAGGAAGAAGTCCCAATCAGCAGGCCGGTTAAGGCATTTGCGCTAAAAACTTATAATGAATATATATTCAGTGGGATGAGAAAAAAACTATGTTGACTTTTTTTTATATGATACAATTTACCATTATTTTTGGAGGCTGCTTTTACCTTTTCTATATCTTATTTGAGGAGAAACATCATTTTTCTAAGAAAAAAAAGATTGTTTTTTTTCTGATCTGTGTGGGGTCTATTCTGGTTGACTTTGGCATACTATCTTTACTTATATCAGACCGAGCCATTCATATATGGTTCTTTTTTATGATTCCAATTCACGGGTTGGTCTTTTTATGGCAGATAAAAGAAATCTCCAGTCAATCCATTTTACTATTGCTCTTTATAGGCTGCTATGGAGTTTTTATTTGTGGCTGCGGAGCTTTTACTGGAAACCTGCTCCGTGGAGAAAGAATGGGCTATGAGATTCTTTATGCGGTTGCTTCTCTTTTTGTAGAAGGAGCCACTTATTTTGCTGTCTGGAGGGTTATGATGGAGAAAGTGGTTCCTGTTGTTAATAAAGTAAGCAATGGGGAGGCAAAATCTTTTTGCCTTATGCCATTTCTATATATTAGTTTACAGGCGGTATTTTTTATATTATATGATATTATGAAAGAAATGGAAAATTTTGGATATTTTATTGTACTTTTTGGTTTTACTATATTTGCTTATTTTCTTATAAGGGATAGTTTACGAATACTTAGGAATGGTATTGAAAAAGAAAAAATAGAAGAAGAAAATACCATCATGGGAAAATTATTTGAACTGCAAAAACAACAATACGCTTCCTTAACTTCACAAATGAAGGCGATACAAAGGGAGCGCCATGACCTGAAGCATCATATTGCTATCATTCAAAATTTTCTGGACAAGGATGATAAAGCGGGACTTCAAGAATACGTTCAGAATTTTCAACACATAGTTACAGAATCCCTGCCGATTATGTTATGCAAGAATGTGGAGGTAAATATAATTTTGCTTCATTATTATGAGAAAGCACAGAGAGAAAATATAAAATTTGAGATTTATGCAGATATAGAGAACGATATAACAATTAATGTACAGGATTTAGTCGTGATTTGTGGTAACTGTCTGGAAAATGCATTTGAAGCTTGTGCACGGATGGAATCTTTCCTAGAAAAGAAAGTATCATTTATGGCAAAACCTATGGGCAAAGGTTTAGCAATCATTATTGACAATACCTTTGATGGAAAAATTCATAAGAAAGGCGACGTTTACTTATCCAGTAAACGAAATCATCAGACAGGAATCGGTATGGATTCCGTACAGCGGGTGGTAAAAAAATATGCAGGAATTATTTTATTCGAAACAAAGGAAAATCTTTTTATGACCTCCATCCGTTTGAGTGGAAAAACGCGGGAGGAGGTGAAATATGGTAGGAATTAAAAGTCAAAGGAGACTTCGATTTATTATTTCCACTACAGTTGCGCTGTTGTCCTTAGCAATTGGACTAGTCCTTTACTATGACAGTCTTGTAATTAATTTACAAGAAATGACTTGTAAAACGTTGGATGAGGTACTTCAGCAGGAGCAGCACAATTTTAAAAAGAAGATTACCAATGACAAGAATGCCTTGAAGGGTTATGCAGAGCTGATTGCTATTTCTATAGAGGATAGGGTACAAATGCAGGGGAATTTAGCTGCCATTATTAAAAGCACAGATTTTGAAGGCGCTATGTTTATAAATAAAAAGGGAGATACCTTGAGCAGTGGAACCATTAGTATGGTAGACAATCAAATATTTTTTCAAAAAGCCATGGAAGGTAAGACCATTATTTCACAACCGATGAAATCAAAAGTAAGAGATACCTACGTAATTGTAGTGGCAACCCCTGTTTTGTGCCAGGGAAAGGCTACAGGTGTTTTGCTTGGAAGTTTTATGTCTGAGAAGCTCAATGAGGTGTTCATTGATTCCTTTAATGGGAAGGGATATACCTATATTGCAACCAATACAGGAAAGCTAATTGCCAAGAGCAGCAGTGAAGAAATTTTAACTCACACAGAAAACTTATTTGATGTGTTTCAGGCAGCCGACTTTTATAGTGAGGATAGTTTTACGCTCATGCGTCGAAATCTTTTGGAAGGAAGAGGTGGACATTCTAAATATCGTTACAAAAATCAATACCGGCAGGTACATTATGCGAAGCTAAATATTAACGATTGGAATATTTTTACAGTAGTGAGTTCGAAAGGGGTGTGGGAGATTGCAAATAAAATTCTTAAAAATGCAGTTTTGCTAATTGGAATGCTTGTAATAATCGCCAGTGCACTTTTCTTTCATCATTGGCTAAGCCAAAGACAGATTACAAAAGAATTGGTTCGATTATTATATTGGAAGGATGTGACAGCGTCTCGGCAATTTAAAAGATTCAAAGAATATGCAGCAAAAATGCTTCAGAAACCTATGAAGGCTTCCTATATGCTTATAAAAATAGATATTGAAAACTTTAGACTGCTGAACCAACGATATTCAATAAAAACGCAAAACCAAATGATTAAAGCATTGATGAAAGCATTGACGGAAGTCCTTAATCCGGAAACCGATGTTTTTAGACACATTTATGCAGATGGATTTGCACTGCTTGTTAGCGTACAAACAAAGGAAGAATGGCCGGAAAAAAAGAAAAAGATAGAAGACTTATTTGAAGAAAGCGCCAGACATATAATAGGTTTTAAAATTAAACTAGTGTGGGGACGTTATAAGCTGCAAAAAGGTGAAAACAACCTAGATCAGATTTATGAGAAAACAAATTTTGCCCATCTCCTTGCTGAAAGTGAAAAAGGAAGAGACGTAGAATTTAAGGATCCTTTAAAAGAACAGATTTTTTGGAATATGGAGATGGAGAGTAAAATGGAAGATGCTTTGTGCAAAGAAGAAATTCCACTTCTCTTTCAGCCTAGATATACATTACCTGAAGAGAAAATAATAGGCGCTAAGATAATTCAGAACTGGACTACGGAAGACAAAATCATCTTGGTTTCTCATAAAAATTTTTTAAGGGAAAGACTGGAACTGTATCAGGTAAAAAAAATCTGCTCTATTTTACAAAGCTGGATCGATAATGGAATTACTCCCATTATTTTGTCTTTTTCTATCCAGTGCACTCATCTGGAAAATCCGGAGTTTACAAAAAATCTGTTTGAAATTTTAAAAAAATTTAAAACAGTACATCATTTGATGGAAATAGAATTGGATGAAAACCAAGGAATCAAAAATAGTAATATACCGGAAGAAGTAATCAAAAAATTTCAAAAGGCAGAGATTTTACTGGCCTCCCATAATTATAAAGTGATCTATCCGGGGGTTGCTCATATTATAAGAATGGATGAATATTTTTTAAACCAGCTGAATAATGAAAAACAGACGAAAACTCTTCTTTCCGGAGCAATTAATACCGCGAAAATTCTCGGTATCCCTACGGTGGCAGAAAATGTGCAAACAAAGGAACAACTTGCATTACTGGAGGAACTGGGATGCGAAATGGTGCAGGGAGACTTCCTTAGTCCTCCTATGCCGGAGGAAGAATTAGAAATAAGGTTAGTACGTAATGCCTTGAAAGAATAAAACTTATAATAAAAAGAAAACACTGTTAGACAGAAGAAGCCTCTTTTGCCTACCGGTGTTTTTTCTGCAATTCAGGGAAAAAAATGACAATTCAGGGAATTTCCATTGTTTTTTTAAAAATAAGACAGTAAACTCTAAATGCGTAAAAGCAAATTATAAAATATTAAAAAGACATGGAGATGAAGCAAAAAATGAATCAATATGTATTGCCTGTAATGAAAATAAGTTTAGCCATCATGGTCATTCTATATTGGTGTTTGCTGTTTAAATTAATCGACCGGATATTGGAACAACCAAAACTGAAAAAGTTTCTTCGAATTCCAATGGGAATTTTCAATACCATGATTATGTTTGATTTTTATGCGAAAATAGGGAATCCGATTATACTTTACCTAACTATGACATTTCTTATGCTCTTTGAATTCTATTTATTTTATCACGACGAATTTTTAAAAATCTTATTCTGTATTTCTGCGTGTATGCTTCATGTTTTGCCAATTCATGTGATTGCAGTTAATGTATGCTCTATGGTCACCGGTTATTCTACATATGAAGTTTATAAGCAAACAATTTTATTTTTAGGCTCCGAAATTGCAGCCTTTATAATGCTGGATTTTGCTATTGTAGGTGTACTTCAGTTTATTCCCATGGAACATATACGAATTATCAACCGGTATAAAGAACAACAGTGGTTTATGGTGGCATGGATGACCGTAAACAATGTAAATAATTTTATTAGTGCAGGGGAACTTAATCAAACAAAATCGTTTCCCCATCTTCTGCTAAACCAAATAACGGCTCCAATTTCTGCATTAATTGGCCTTTATATTGTATTATTCTTTGCAATTAAAACAAGCGTACTTTTAGGTTATAAGGAAAAAAGTTCAGCGCTGGAACAAGCGGTTTATCAAGAACAGCAATACCGAAATTCCGTGGCAAAGGATGCACTGGTGTATTATGAAATCAATCTTACAAAAAACCGAATTGTAAGTGAATTTGAGAATAGTGTAGGTGGATTTAACCGGAAAGAAGATTGCTATAGTGATGTCATAGAACAAGCGGTGGAAAAATTGATTTTTCCGGAGGATGTGGACACTTTTCTGGAATATACCTCATGTACCAACCTTATAAAGTTGTTTGAAAGGGGAAAAACGGAATTATCGATAGAATACCGCAGGCAGGTGGATAAAGGCATTTATATATGGGTAAAGGCAATTATGAATTTGGTTCGGGATAAGGATACCAATGACTTAATTGGTTATATTTGTATTAAGAATATTGATTTGAAAAAAAGACAGCAACTGGAATTTCAGTATAAAGCAGAAAGAGATTCCCTCACGGGATTATATAATAAAGAAATGACAGCTAAACTAATTAATGAGCAGTTACAGCTAAAACAAAAAAATGAAAACGCTGCACTTTTTATGATCGATGTAGATTGCTTTAAAGAAATTAATGATCACTTTGGACATGTATTTGGAGACCGGGTGTTATGTGAGCTTGGGGGTAAATTAAAAAGTTTGTTTGGATGTGAAGATATTGTAGGGCGTATCGGTGGTGATGAATTTATTGCATTTATGAAAATCGGTGCAGACAATAAAAGGGTGAAGGAAAAAGGAGAGGATATTTGCAAGGCATTTCGTATAAATTACAAAGGAGAAAAAGAAGAAGACTATTTTATTTCAGCCAGTGTAGGAATTGCTACTTCTTTAAAAGAAAAAGATGACTTTGAGACGCTATATTATCATGCAGATATCGCTCTTTATGAAACGAAAAGCAAAGGAAAAAATAATTATACCCTTTACGGGGGAGGCAATTTTAGAGGATATGGTTCTGGCAGAACAAAGATTGATATCAATGTGAAGCATCATTTTGATCATATTTCTTCTAAAAATCTGTCCCTTTTTCAAGAAGTAATGAATCGCCTGGAACATTATATTTACGTAATTAATATGGAAACATTTGAAGTACTGTTTATGAACGAAAAAGTAAAAAAAGTGATGGAGGAAGTTAGAAACGAAAAAATATGCTATACATTTTTTAGAGGTAAGGAACATCAATGTGAGGACTGTCCGGTAAGAGGTGTAACAAAAGATGTTTCACAAAAATGTACACGGGAATTCTATAATGATAAATTGCACCTTTGGCTGGAATCAACCGCGTCTCCCTTATACTGGATAGATGGAATGATTGCCTGCCTAATCAGCTGCACGGATATTACAAAGCAAAAAGAGGAACAAATAAGACACCTTCACCAAGTCGAAAAACTAGTTTATGTGGATGAACTAACAGGAAGTCCTACCTATCAAAAATTTAAAGAGAATGCCCAGGAAATTTTAAAAAAACGGAAAGAGAAACAACACCTTATTGTAAAACTAGACATTGATAATTTTAAATTAATTAATGAAATTTATAGTTATGAAAAAGGGGATGCTGTTTTATGCTGTATTGCAGGGGCACTAAAAAAAACCATGCGTAGTGAAAATGAAATCTATGCACGCGTTGTAAATGATGAATTTATTGCCTTATTTGAGATACAAGATAAGGGTGAGATCAAGGAAATCCAGGAAACGTTTCTTTATAATTTTTATGAGCTTATGGGTGAAAAAATTTCGTTCAAATGTAATTTCCCACAGGGCCGTTATATGGTAGCTCCGGGAGATGAAAAAAAAGAAGAAATTACAGAGCTGTTCGAAAAGGTAAATATTGCTCATAAAGCGGCAAAAAAGGATAAATCGCTAGAATATGTTTTTTACAAAGAAGATTTGACGAAAGAGGCAATTCGAAAAAAGGAAGTTGAAAATAAGATGGAAAGGGCCTTAGTGGACAACGAATTTATAGTCTTCCTCCAGCCAAAATACCATTTGAAAGATGAAACAATCGGAGGAGCAGAGGCACTAGCACGTTGGAATAATGAAAATATGGATTTGTTTAATCCCAGTTCCTTTATTTCCATTTTCGAAAAGAATGGATTCATTACAAACCTTGATTTTTATATGCTTAAGAAGGTCTGCGGTATTATAAAAAAATGGATTGCAGATGGAATGAATCCCATTGTTGTTTCGGTAAATTTTTCCAGACTGCATTTAAACAATGAAAATTTTATAAATAAATTATGTGAAATTGTAGATGAATCCGGTATTGAAAGAAAATATATCGAGATTGAGATTACGGAGACGGTTATTTATGACCATATGGATACGCTGGAAAATTTATTAATGAACCTTCATAAAAGTGGATTTACCATGTCTATTGATGATTTTGGCAGCGGATATTCTTCTCTTGGAATGCTGAAAAATCTTCCTGCTGATGTGATTAAACTGGATCGAAGCTTCTTTCTTGACCAAAAAGATACAACGCGTTCAAAAATTGTGGTAGGAAGTATTATAGAAATGGCAACGGCTCTTGGTATTCATATTGTTGCAGAGGGAGTTGAGGAAAAGGAACATATAGATTTTCTGAAAAATTTGAACTGTGATATGGCCCAGGGTTACTACTTTGCTAAACCTATGAAGGTGGAGGATTTTACCAAACTTGTTAGCGTACAACAAAATTTACGATTAATTCCAAAAGAGAAAGAGGTATAAAAAATGATTAAATCCAAAACAGAAAAACAGAAAACAAAAAAAATTGCACGAAAGGTAACCGGTAATATTGTAAGGAGTCTTACTGTGGTCTTTACGTTACTTACCCTTATTATTGCAATTAGCATCAACAAAGATCTTACGGAGAGAGAACAGGAAAAACTGACCTTGCTTGCAACAGAAAATGCCGGTATTGCTCGTACATTTATGGAAGCTATGCTGGAAAAACAAGAGGTTATAATAAATACGATACACAATGCCGGTGAAATAGAAGACAGTCAAAAAATAACATTAGTGAAAAATATTATCACGGATACAAAAAATAGGGAGGAAAATGCGTTAAGCTTATTTTTTGTAGGAGAGCCCAACAAATTTATAAAGAAATCCCCGAAAGGATATACCATCTTTGCTACGGCAGCAGGAACCCACGCTGAAATGGACATGTATAAATATGTTAATAAGAAACTATATGAAGCGGCTAAGGCAGAAAAAAAGATGATGATTGTAGACCCATTTGAAAAAACTATGGATGGAAAGACCTATAGGGTGATTACGGTTTTACTTCCAATTTTAGATGAACATCATGAAGTGGTGGGCATGGTGGGATCTAATATTGATACCGCCCTGTTAAATGGCGCAGCCTATAATCACGGCGGATTTTCCTCTTTTGCAACACAAATAATTTGCGGACATCAGACCGTAATTACCAACAGCAGAAATCCAGAATTTATTGGAAAAAAATATGAGGAGGTCAGCGATAGTAAAAACACACAGAAAATTTTGGAGACAGCAAAGAGTACAACTCCAAGAACTTTTGTTGATACGAGTACAAAAGGGGTGAAATATTATAAATCTTACGTTCCTTTCTATATTAAGGGCTCTTCTGTGGTATGGTTGAGTGGTTCTAGCATCACAAAGGCGGAATTTGATGGCAAGATTATAATACAAATGATATTTATTGTAATGTGGCTTGTAGCTGGACTGCTTGTGTTAGCTGTTCTTGCTTATTTTCGAATCAGCAAGGCCTTGCATCCAATAAAAGAACTGGAACAGGCTGTAAAAGAACTTTCTCAGGGAAATCTCCATTATGAACTAGAGTTTAGATCCAATGATGAACTTGGAAGTCTTGCAGATTGTATAAGAGAATCTACCCATACCTTATATACATATGTATTTGACATTGATAGAGCTATGGGAGAGATGGCAAATGGAAACTTTGATATTGCACCATCACAAGCATTTATAGGTGATTTTAAAAACATTGAAAACTCCATTACAAAATTTATTCTTACCATATCCCTGGCACTCTCGCAAATTGATGCAGCAGCAAAACAGGTATCCTTTGGTTCGGAACAGATTTCAGAAGGAGCACAGGCATTGGCTCAAAGTGTTACCGAACAGGCGAATGAAGTTGAAAGGTTATCTGGGGAGGTTTCCGAGGTTTCTGTCCACATTAATCATAATGCTGAAAATACAAAAAACGTAAATCAACTTGCAAATTCCATTGGTGGTGAATTAATGGCAAGCAATGAACAAATGAAAACGATGATGGCTGCTATGGGTGAAATTAGTATTTCTTCGGAGCAAATTAGTGAAATTATAAAAACAATGGAGGGCATTGTTTTCCAAACAAATATTCTTGCATTAAATGCTGCAGTAGAAGCGGCACGGGCAGGAACGGCAGGCAAAGGATTTACCGTAGTGGCAGAAGAAATGAGAAAGCTTGCAACCAAGTCTGGTGATGCGGCAAAACAAACGGGTGTACTAATCGAAAATTCTATAAAATCCATTGAAAATGGGGTGGAAATTGCAAATAAAACGGCTGACTCTTTGGAAAATGTAGTGAAGGGTGCTGAAAAAATAACACAATTAATTGCTGAAATTTCAGAAGCATCCGTAGAACAATCCGGTTCTGTTTCTCAAATAACCGCAAGTATTCATCAAATTTCAGCTTTGGTACAAAACAATTCTGCAACCAGTGAGGAGTCTGCAGCGGCAAGTGAAGAACTGAGCGGACAGGCAGATAAGATGAAAGCACTGGTATCCCGGTTTAAATTAAAAAATAAGTAAAAATCCGGTTGACAGATAAGAAAAAAGGAGTTAATATAAATATATGTTTATGAAGTAAACATTAGTTTAAGAGATAGGAGGCGAAACAGTGACAGAACGTGAATCCCAGATCTACCAATGGATTAAAGAAAATCCCATGATAACCCAGCAGGAAATTGCAGATCGCGCAAGTATAACGAGATCTTCCGCTGCAGTACATGTATCAAATCTAATGAAAAAGGGTATGATTCGTGGAAAAGGCTACGTATTACAGGAAGAAAACTATATTACAGTGGTAGGAGCTGTTAATGTTGATATATCCGGAACACCGGATCAGCAGCTGATGGATGGAGATAGCAATCCCGGAAAGATGAGAATTTCTTTTGGAGGAGTAGGACGTAACATTGCTGAGAATATCAGCCGTCTTGGAGGCCATGCAGAGATGATTACTGTCTTAGGAGATGACTTTTATGCAGCAGAGATTGAAAAAAGCTGTAGAACGTTAGGAATTGAGCTGCAGCATACGCTTCGGGTAACGGGGGAAAGTACCTCCACCTATCTTTGTATTAATAACGAAAAGGGAGATATGGCAGTTGCAGTAAGCGATATGGGAATCTATGAAAAATTGACTCCTGAATATTTGGAAAGTAAAATGCCAATGATTAATAAGGGCCGTCTTTTGGTTATAGATGCCAATATACCGGAGGAAAGTATTGTATATTTGGCGGAGATGTGCAGCGTACCCATTTTTGCAGAACCGGTATCCACCAGGAAAGCGTTGAAATTTTCAAAAGTATTGAATCGGATTTATTTATTAAAACCGAACTTACTGGAACTGGAGCTACTAAGTGGACGGCAGGTAAAGAATAAAAAAGAATTGGATTTAGCCATGGATATCCTTCTTGAAAAGGGAGTAAAAAATCTTACGGTTTCCATGGGAAGCAATGGTGTTTACTACGGAACAAAAGAGGGCAAAAAACATTACCCTTGCTTACCTTGTAAGGTTGTGAATACTACCGGATGCGGAGACGCACTTATGGGGGCCATTGCATGGGCAGTTCAAATGGAGGAGCCGGTAAGCAGTGCCATTCGATATGGACTGGCAGCGTCTTCTATTTGCATTGAACACTATGGAGCCATTAGCAAAGAACTGACAGCAGCGAGTCTCCTGAAAAGATTAGAATAAAAATGTGGTAACAAATAAAAATTGAAGCGAATACGAAGATAAATGAAAAGATGGAAAAGAAAGAATAAAAAAGACAATAAAAAAGGAAGTCGTTTATTAAAAATATAGAATACCATTATGGAGGAAAAACAAATGAATTTAGAAAAATATTTAGTAATATCTCAGGAAGTAAAGGAAGCATTAAAGGAAGGAAAGCCGGTTGTAGCCTTGGAATCCACCATTATTTCCCATGGCATGCCGTATCCTAAAAATGTAGAAACGGCACTGAATGTAGAAAAAATAGTTCGCGATAATGGAGCCGTACCGGCAACGATTGCTATTATAAAAGGGAAAATTACCGTGGGTATTTCAAAAGATGAAATTGAATATTTAGGAAAGCTTGGCTTGAAAGCAGCGAAAGCAAGTCGCCGTGACCTTCCGGTTATTCTTGCAAAGGGGATGGATGGCGCAACTACCGTTGCAACCACTATGATTGCAGCTTCCCTTGCCGGTGTTAAAATATTTGGTACAGGAGGAATTGGTGGAGTTCACAGGGGTGCAGAAACCACTATGGATATCAGTGCAGATTTAGAAGAACTTGCAATGACAGAGGTGTGTGTTGTGTGCGCCGGATGCAAATCCATTTTAGACATTGGGCTTACACTGGAATATTTGGAGACAAAAGGTGTTACAGTAGTAGGATATCAAACAGAAGAAGTACCGGCATTTTATACAACGCATAGCGGATTCAAGGCAGATTACCGTTTGGATACTCCAAAGGAAATAGCAGAGGCCTTTCATGTAAAAGAAGACTGCGGTTTAATTGGTGGTATGGTTATTGGAAATCCTATTCCAAAACAATACGCAATGGATTCTGACTATATAAATAAGAACATTGAAGAAGCCGTTAAGGAAGCGGAAGAATTAGGAATCAAGGGAAAAGAAACCACACCGTTCTTATTAGATAAGATTCAAAAACTTACGGAAGGCAAGAGTCTGGATGCCAATATTCAACTGGTTTATAATAACGTAGCCCTTGCAGCAAAGATTGCCTGCGAGTATGCAAATATAAAATAGGCATGTCATTCATACCCATGGCATGACACAATATTCCTAGCCATGCCATTCATAATATGCCGGAATATGATTTTTCTGTGAGTTATGGGGATTGGCCGGACATATTATTCATGCCGGGCGTCCGCCCTATAGAAAGAATGGTGTAATCGGTACTTAGTGAGCAAGCTCCCACGTACCGATTACACCATTTTTCTGCATGGCTGATTTTAGGTGCAAAAAATGGAGTTGCTATGTTTTATTAAAAATGTTACAATGTAGGTTGAATTGTTAATAGGTCCCTTGGGACAGAATAATAGGAGTGATTAAATCCGATGAGTATAGTTACAAAAATATTTGGAACACATAGTGAGAGAGAACTAAAGTTAATTTATCCTACGGTAGATAAGATTGAGGCTCTAGAGCCTGAAATGGAAAAGCTAAGCGATGAAGAGCTGAAAAATAAAACACCAGAGTTTAAGAACCGTCTGAAGAATGGGGAAACTTTGGATGACCTTTTACCGGAAGCTTATGCGGTTGTAAGGGAAGCAGCAAAAAGAGTACTTGGTATGCGTCACTACCGTGTACAGTTAATGGGTGGAGTTATTCTACACCAGGGACGTATTACAGAGATGCGTACAGGAGAAGGTAAAACATTAGTGTCTACTCTTCCTGCTTATTTGAATGCGTTGGAAGAAAAAGGTGTCCATATTGTAACGGTTAATGATTATCTTGCAAAGCGTGATGCAGAGTGGATGGGACAGATTCATGAATTCCTGGGATTAAAGGTTGGCGTTATTTTAAACGGTCTGGAAACCGATGAAAGAAGAGAAGCCTACGCTTGTGATATTACTTATGCCACAAATAATGAATTGGGTTTTGATTACTTAAGAGATAACATGGTTATTTATAAGGAACAGTTGGTACTTCGTGACCTGCATTATGCGATTATTGATGAGGTTGACTCGGTGCTGATTGATGAGGCAAGAACCCCCCTTATTATTTCCGGGCAAAGCGGAAAGTCCACAAAGCTTTATGAAGCCTGCGATATTTTGGCTAGACAGCTGATTCGAGGAGAGGCAAAAGAGCTTACCAAGATGGATGCGATTATGAAGGAAGACGTTTTAGAGACCGGGGACTTTGTAGTCAATGAAAAAGACAAAAACGTAAATCTTACAGAAGAAGGTGTTCGTAAGGTAGAACGTTTCTTTAGTATAGAAAACTTGGCGGACCCAGAGAATTTAGAGATTCAGCATAATATTATTCTGGCACTTCGTGCTCATAACCTGATGTTTATTGACCAGGATTATGTAGTGAAAGAAGACCAGGTACTCATTGTAGACGAGTTTACTGGACGTATTATGCCGGGAAGACGGTATTCGGATGGTCTGCATCAGGCAATTGAAGCAAAAGAACATGTTAAAGTAAAAAGAGAGAGTAAGACGCTGGCAACAATTACCTTCCAGAATTTCTTTAATAAATATATAAAAAAGTCGGGTATGACTGGTACGGCACTTACGGAGGAAAAGGAATTTAGAGAAATTTATGGCATGGATGTTATTGAAGTGCCTACGAATCTTCCGGTTGCCAGAATTGACATGCAGGATGCAGTATATAAGACAAAAAAAGAAAAACTAACGGCAGTTGTGGAAGACATTATAGAGTCCCATAGTATTAATCAACCGGTACTGGTTGGTACGATTACGATTGAGGCCTCCGAGGAACTAAGTGAAATACTAAAGAAAAAAGGAATTCCCCACAAAGTGCTGAATGCAAAGTTCCATGAAATGGAAGCCGAGATTATTGCAGATGCCGGACAGGCGGGTGTCGTTACCATTGCAACCAATATGGCAGGACGTGGTACAGATATTAAGCTTGGAGAAGGTGTAACGGAAGTTGGCGGATTGAAAATTATTGGTACAGAACGCCATGAGTCCAGACGTATTGACAATCAGCTGCGTGGACGTGCCGGAAGACAAGGGGACCCTGGTGTATCCAGATTCTATATTTCATTGGAAGACGATTTAATGCGGTTATTCGGTTCTGAAAAACTAATGGGTATCTTCAATTCCCTTGGTATGCCAGATGGAGAACAGATTGAACATAAAATGCTGAGTACGGCAATTGAAAAAGCCCAGATGAAGATTGAAAATAACAACTATGGAATTCGAAAAAATTTATTGGAATATGATCGTGTAAACAATGACCAGCGTGAAATTATTTATGCAGAACGTAGAAGAGTTCTGGATGGAGAAAGCATGCGGGATGTAATCTATAAAATGATTACGGAGACGGTAGAAGATAAAGTAGGCACTTGTATCAGCGATGAGCAGCTTCCGGAAGAATGGGATTTTGAAGAACTGAACCAGCTGCTTCTTCCGATTATTCCACTGCATCCCATTGAGATTGATTCCGAGGCACTAAAACATGCTAAAAAAGCAGAACTTATGCAGAAATTAAAAGAAGAAGCGGTTAAACTATATGAAGAAAAAGAAACCGAATTTTTAGAGCCGGAACATTTAAGAGAAGTGGAACGTGTTATTTTATTAAGAGTAATAGACAGAAAATGGATGGATCATATTGATGATATGGATCAGTTACGCCAAGGCATTGGTCTGCAGGCATATGGACAGCGTGATCCTCTGGTAGAGTATAAGTTTGCTGGATTCGATATGTTTGATGAAATGACAGACTCCATTGCTGAAGATACTATAAAAGCACTGATGCACGTAAAAATTGAGCAGAAGGTGGAGAGAGAACAGGTAGCAAAGGTTACAGGAACCAATAAGGATGAATCAGTAAAGGGTCCAATACGTCGTACAACAAAAAAAATACAGCCCAATGATTTATGTCCTTGTGGAAGTGGAAGAAAATATAAACAATGTTGTGGAAAAAATTATTAATAAGTGTTAAAATTTGAAAGAGGTGATGAAATGGTCGAATTAGATCAATACAAGTTTACACTTGGAAACTATGCAAAGCCATTAGAGGAAATCGGGGATTCACTTTAACTTAGCTAATAAATTGCTAAGAATTGAAGAACTGGAAAGAATAATGGAAGCGCCTGATTTTTGGGATAGTCCGGAAAAGTCCCAAGAAAGTATGAAGGAACTAAAAGGATTAAAGGATACGGTAGAAGGTTTTAAAGAATTGCAGGAAAAATATGAAGATGTAGAGACACTTTTGGAGATGGGATATGAAGAATCGGATGCCTCTTTAATTCCGGAAATTGATAGTGCTCTGGAGTCTTTTATTACGGATTTTGAAAAATTGCGAATTTCTACACTTTTATCGGAACAATATGATAGTGACAGTGCAATTTTAACACTTCATGCAGGTGCAGGAGGAACAGAAAGCTGCGACTGGGCGAGTATGCTATGTCGAATGTACCAACGCTGGGCAGAGAAGAAAGGTTTTCAAACTTCAATGCTGGATTATCTGGATGGAGAGGAAGCAGGACTTAAGTCGGTAACCCTTGAAATCAGTGGATTGAATGCGTATGGATATTTAAAATCCGAGAGAGGAGTACACCGCTTAGTCCGAATTTCTCCGTTTAATGCGGCAGGAAAACGGCAGACCTCCTTTGTTTCTTGCGATGTAATGCCGGATATAGAAGAAGATCTTGACATTGAGATTGCAGATGATGATATTCGCATCGATACCTACCGCTCCAGTGGAGCCGGTGGACAGCATATTAACAAAACGTCTTCTGCCATTCGAATCACACATTTCCCTTCCGGAATAGTGGTACAGTGTCAGAACGAGCGCTCCCAGCACATGAACAAAGACAAAGCGATGCAGATGCTTAAGGCAAAACTGTATTTGCTTAAACAACAGGAGAATTTAGAAAAAGAGTCGGATATCCGAGGCGAAATAAAGGAGATTGGTTGGGGAAGCCAGATACGTTCTTATGTGTTGCAGCCCTATACTATGGTAAAAGATCACCGTACGAACCTGGAATCCGGAAATGCGGCAGCAGTACTAGATGGTGATATTGATATTTTCATTAATGGGTATTTAAAGGCGATTAATAAATAGAAAAGGGGAAAATTCTATGGCAGATAAGAGAGTTGTATTTTTTACAGTGAGTGGTCAGACTTATGGACTGGATGTGAGTTATACCCAAGGAATTGAGAAATTTGTAAACCTTTTGCCGGTGCCAAATACCTTGTCCCATATTAAAGGATTGATTACGCTACGGGGTGAAGTCATACCAATTTATAGTTTACGTAAGAAATTTGGTTTACCGGAAACCAAGCCTACAGATGCAACGCAATTAATTATTACGAGACTTCAAAGCGGGATTTCTTTGGCTTTTGAGGTGGATGGTGTACGAGAGATTGTAGAAATTTCTGAAGATGCAGAAACAATTGCACCAGCGCTGGTTATGTCCGGGGACACGAAATATATTGAAAAAGTGGTTCAACTTAAACAGAACCTGGCTATTTTAATTAATCCGGAAGGTATATTGACCGACGAAGAAAAAGATAACATTGAAAAATATTTGGAAAAACTAAAAAAAGAAGCATTAAAAAAAGAGGTATAACCTCTTTTTTTTATTGCTTCTCTACCATCCAATCTAAAACATCAATTCCTTTGGCTGTGTTTTTAGAAGAAGCTAAAATACCAAGCACCGGATCAACAATACAACTATCCAGATTTTCAAAATTTTTGTATCCCCTTAGAGAAATTCCATAAGGCATTTCTTCCGTATCCTGGTCCGCTGCTTTTGCCATTAAAAAACGGTCGGTAAAGTCATTGTATAAATTAGAGGGAAGAGATTCTGTTAAATGTTCAAAATATCCGCCTTCTGCATAACGTTTAAAAGTAGAACTATCGGCAATAACCAGGTCATAGTCGCCATTAAAGGTATAAATAGACAACTTTTGTTCAGATGCCATACTTGCCTGAGAAGGATTCTCTGTATCAATATATAAAGAAGTATCAACGGATACACATTCCTTTTCCGGGTCAATATCTAAGGCGTGACCTAATTCTTTTTCCAAAAAAGAACTTTTCTCCTGGGAAAGATTACTATTGATAAAAGCAATATTTAACACACTTTTTGGCTTTGGGGTAAGAATAGAATATAAAAAGTATACAACGATTCCAATAAGAGCAACTCCAAAAATACAATATTTTAAATAGTAATCTGAAAAATATTGTACTTTATCTTTGGAAGACAAAGCCTGCCATTTTTCTTTTTCTGTAAATTTTCTTCGCTTTACATAGATTGAAGCGTCTTCTTCTAGTCTGGTTTCTTTCACAAAACAACCTCCTGAAATGTACAATATGATAGTCTTAGTCTACCATAGCTTTTGATTAAAGAAAAGGAAGGAATTATAAAATAAGTCTAAAATATTTGAGGGGATTTTCTTGTGTATTAGAAAAAATGGTGCTATACTGTTTTGGTCATGTATTGTATCCTCAAAAGAGGAATAATAACAGGAGGTAGAAAATTGAATAACACATCAGCAAAAACACTGGGATTGGTGCAGATAGCACTGTTCACAGCCATTATTTTTGTACTGGCTATGGTGCCGGGATTAGGATACATACCATTGGGTGTAATCCGAGCAACCACCATTCATATTCCAGTTATCATTGGATCCTTAGTTTTAGGACCCAAAAAAGGGGCCATTTTAGGAGGTGCCTTTGGATTAACCAGCTTGATCAACAATACGTTGAATGCAACGGTAACGTCCTTTGTTTTTTCACCAATTTTGGCAGTGGAAATGGATGGAGCAATGGGAGCGATTAAAAGTCTTATTGTTTGCTTTGTCCCACGTATTTTAATTGGGGTGATTCCTTACTTTGTATATCAGCTGATACGCAGACTGATGAAAAAAAACAAAGCATCCAAAGTAATTGCACTGGCAGGTGCAGGAGTTAGTGGAGCCCTTACGAATACACTGCTTGTTATGAATTTGATTTATATTTTATTTGGAGATTCCTATGCTGCGGCTAGGGAAATATCCTATCAGGCATTATATGGCACCATATTGGCAATAATAGGAACCAATGGTGTACCAGAGGCAATTGTGGCAGGAATTTTAGTAACGGCCATAGGAAAAGTGTTTTTTAAATCCAGACTTTTGAATTGAGAGAGTATGGTTTGTTTGAATCACGGATCAATAGAAACGGATTTTGTTATGTTTGACACAAGAGCCTGACAAGTTCAGGCTCTTTGTTTTTTAAAGGAGAATACCGAGTATGATTTTAGCAATTGACATGGGAAATACGAATATTGTGATTGGCTGTATTGATGATGAAAAGACATATTTTGTAGAGAGGATGTCAACGGATTTATCAAAGACGGAGCTAGAATATGCAGTCAGTATTAAAACAGTTTTGGAACTGTATAATATTAAGGAAGAGGAGCTGGAAGGCATTATTATTTCTTCTGTCGTACCTCCTCTTGTAAATACGTTAAAGAGAGCATGCAAAAAGGTTGCATATAAAAATATGAAAAATATGGAAATCTATGTAGTTGGCCCCGGAGTAAAGACAGGACTGAATATCTTAATGGATAATCCGGCTCAGGTTGGAAGTGATATGATAGTGAGCGCAGTGGCAGGACTAAAAGAGTATGGAGCGCCTTTTATATTTATAGATATGGGAACGGCAACTACGATGTCAGTCGTTGATAAAAAAGGAAACTATATTGGGGGTGCCATTTTACCGGGCGTAGATATTGCAATGAATGCGTTGGTATCAAAAACAGCACAGCTATCCAAGATAAGCATGGAGGCTCCTAAGAAAGTCATAGGGAAGAATACCATTGACTGCATGAAGAGCGGAATGATTATAGGAAATGCCGCCTGTATGGATGGAATGATTGATCGGATATGGAAAGAGTTAGGATATGAAACAAAACTTCTTGCTACCGGTGGTTTGGCAGGTATGGTAGTTCCTCTTTGCAATCATGAAATCGTCATTGATGATGCACTTTTGTTAAAGGGACTAAAGATTATATACGATAAAAATAAAAAATAAAAGCAATGAGAAGAAAAGTGGGGGAGTCTTATGTTAAAAGGGAAAAATATAATTCTGGCAGTAACGGGAAGCATTGCAGCCTATAAGATTGCAAATCTTGCAAGCATGCTCATGAAACAACATTGTAAAGTAACGGTATTGATGACACAGAATGCAACCAATTTTATTAATCCAATTACTTTTGAAACACTGACTGGAAATAAATGTCTTGTGAATACCTTTGACCGGGGATTTCAATATTCGGTAGAACATGTTTCCCTTGCAAAGGAAACGGATCTTGTTTTAGTAGCACCTGCTTCTGCAAATGTAATTGCAAAAATGGCACATGGAATTGCAGATGATATGCTGACAACGACGATACTTGCCTGTGACTGCCCTAAATTGGTAGCACCGGCAATGAATACCCATATGTATCATAATCCCATTCTACAAGATAACCTTAAAACTCTCATAAAATATGGAGTACAGGTAATTAAGCCGGCTACCGGCTACCTTGCCTGTGGTGATATCGGAGAGGGAAAGATGCCATCGGAAGAAGTATTGATGGCTCATATTGTTAGAAACATTGGATATAAGAAAGATTTAAAAGGAAAAAGAGTCTTAGTTACAGCAGGGCCTACCCAGGAAGCAATTGACCCCGTTCGTTTTTTAACCAACCATTCTACCGGAAAAATGGGATATGCCATTGCAAGAGATTGCATGCTTCGAGGAGGGGAGGTAACGCTTGTTACAGGACCCACAAGGGAAAAATATCCGGAATTTGTAAAAATAATCCCTATTATTTCGGCAGAAAATATGTTTAGAGTGGTAAAGGATAATTTTATGGAGCAGGATATTATTATAAAAGCTGCTGCTGTTGCAGATTACCGTCCGGTTTCTGCTGCACCAGAAAAGATAAAAAAGGAAGATGGGGATCTACAGATTGTGTTGGAGAAAACCACTGATATTTTGCAATTCCTTGGAGAACATAGAAGAAGAGGACAGATTTTGTGTGGATTTTCTATGGAAACGGAGAACCTGCTGGAAAATTCCAAAAAGAAATTGGAGAAAAAAAAGGTAGATTTAATCGTTGCCAATAATGTAAAAGACTCCGGAGCAGGGTTTGGCGTAGATACCAATGTGGTAACACTGATTACAAAAGACAAGGAAAAATCATTGCCATTACTAAGCAAGGAACAGGTAGCACATGAAGTGGTAAATGAAATCATTGAGATGTTTGGAAAGACAGAATAATTACAAAGGGTAACAAGGAATAGAAAAAATAAAAAAAGACTTGCATTTGGAAAAGAAATATGCTAAAATATCATTCGTGGCTGACAGTTATAGTGTAGCCGCGAATGACTGATGGGCTATCGCCAAACGGTAAGGCAACGGACTCTGACTCCGTCATCTGAAGGTTCGAATCCTTCTAGCCCAGTTTATAATTTAATGAAGTAACAAAAGAAGAATGTAATTGGTACTTGGATTTTTTCTAAGAATCAGTTCATTCTTTTTTTTGAGGATGTGGTTCCCTCCACATTGGAGCACCTGTGAAGGGAAGAAGCAATGGACCTCGGATCTTATTTGACAATGACTTTTAATACAGCACTTCGACCATTAAAAGAGGTGACCGTAATAAGGGCTGTCCCTTTCTTTTTCCCCCGGACATTTCCATTTTTACTGACGGCGGCAATGGATTTATCATCCACCTTATAAGAAAAAGAATAGTCAGAACGAAGAGAAGATGGTTTGGTATTTATTTGGTATGTTTCATTCTTTTTAAGTGTCTTTTTTGTAATAGTAAGCTTTAAGTCTTGATTTTCTAAAAAAGAATAATTTAAGTCACAATGGCCTTTGTCAATATTAGCACCGGTTACCGAAGCAGAATTGGTGTATTGCCACATATCATAGGGAGCGTCATAGGAAGGTGTCTCGGTATCGTAATGTGCTACCCAGACCTTAACAGGGGAGAGGACTTCCCAGTCAAAATCATTTTGAAGATGACGGGCGGTTGAATAAATCATAGGAATATAACCGGCATCCTTAATGGCATCACAAAAAGCTTTTGCAAGTGCCGTTGTATTTTTTATACCGCCGGAAAAACTGCCGCCTTCATTTTTATCTTTTTCAATATCATAGGCAACGGGATAGTCAAGCTCTCTTCCATCTAGAAGTTCAAGACAGTAAGCAGCCTCAAGTGCTGCGTCTTCCGGAGTTCGGATGCAGCAGTCGTGATAAACACCAACTTTTAAACCTACACTTTTTGCACCGCTATAATTTGCTTCAAACTGAACATCTACATCCGGAGCCTGTCCTTCTGCAATGCGAATCATAGCAAAAGTATAGCCTTGTGCAGCAACGGCTTCCCAGTCAACTTCTCCGTTATAAGAAGAAACATCAATGCCTTTTATTTTGCTTGGAGAGGTGGCGGCAAGGGAGAGGGCGGATGGTATTAGGGTAAAAAGGGTACCGAACAAAATAACGGTGCCAATTGTTTTCATTATCGTTTTCATTATATTTTTCATGAAATGCCTTCTTTCTGTTAGAAATATAGCTTATTTTGCATAAGAGAATTGCAAAAAAACAAGGGGATAATTTATAAAAATCTTTGCCTATTATAACATAAATGTGATAAAATAGCGATGAATAGTTTACATATATGGAAGGAGCGTACGTATAAAAATGGAAAAATCCAGTGCGTGGAAGGAATATCTGATTTATGTAGTTGTTTTTATTTTAATAGCAATAGTAATGCCAAAGTATGTTTTAGGCAAGACGGTAGTAGATGGAAAATCAATGGAAACCACTTTGAAAGATAAAGAATGGCTTCTAACAGATAAGCTGACTTACCGGTTTCGTCAACCGAAACGATTTGACGTAGTGGTGTTTAACTCACCGGAGGAAAAAGGGGAATATTGGGTGAAACGTGTTATTGGACTTCCAGGAGAGACCATACAGATTTTGGATGGAAAGGTTTGTATCAATGGAAAAAATTTAAAAGGAGAGCATTACGGAAATGCTTCTATTGATTATACGGGGGTAGCATCGGCACCTTACCGGATACCAGAAGGCACCTATTTTTTAATGGGAGACAACCGTGTGGAGGATCATAGCTGGGATAGTCGTTATGAAGAAGTGGGAACCATTTCGGAAAAAGACATATGGGGAAAGGTCTTTTTTCGTATAAGACCCATGAAACGAATAGGAAAAGTAAAATAATACAAACCCCTCACAGGCTATGAGAAGATAACTTGTGGGGGGTTTGTATTTTAAATTTGTTTATTCCAAGTTTAATTTCTTTTTAAAGCTAAAGTTGGTAATCAGGAATAAAACCCCAGCGCCCAATATAGATAGTAAAATTAATAGTGGTAAAATAATGCCGGACACGAAGGACAGAACATCGGGAATTGCTTGAACAGACTGGATGGCTGCATTTATTTTATTATTGAAGTTATTCATGTAGAAACCAAATGGGATCATACAAAGAACGCTAATTACCTGTGTGGCAATTTGAATAATAAAAAATCCACCAATAGCTCCTGCTATTTTATTTTTGCTGATTATTTGACCAATTGCAATGGCAGCATAATAAATCAAAGGTTGTGTAAACGCACTTATGATAAGAAGTAGAATCACTTCTATGCAAAGCAGGATAGATTGCCCACCAATGTTATAATTCTTTATCTCCTGAAAGAAAGCCGAAAAAGAATTTATGACGGGGGAGAAACATCCCGGTTTATAAAACATAAGGAGCAGAGACAAAGCAATCACCAGAATACTTGCAATACTCCAAAGAAAAGCAACCAGAAGCTTTGACCAGATTAAACTGGAAGTAGAAACTGGAAGTGTGTGCATCAAATATCCTTCTTCGGTAACCATACTTTTATAAAAACGATAAATGATTAAAAGAAAGCAGGCAGCTCCGATAACAAGCAAAGAAGATACATAAGCCATGGTAACGATTCCCTGAATAAAGGAAAAAATGCGTGTGGAGAAAAATCCTTCATACTGTCTAAAACCAAAGGAATTGGTGATTCGTGTAATGGGTGTCAATAGCAAAGCAATGGCATAAAGGGGCAAAAACCATCGTGCGGTTGCTTTGAATTCATGTTTACATAATTTTCCTAACATTTGAATACCTCCCTAAATAAGGCGTCAACAGACTTGCCTTCTTTCATACGAATGTCATCAACGGAAGATTGTAATGTAATCTGTCCATTTTTCAGAAAAACAACTTCGTCCAATACATTTTCTATATCAGAAATCAAATGGGTTGACAACAGCACGGAGGAATTATCACAATAGTTTGAAATAATGGTATTTAAAATATAATCTCTGGAGGCCGGATCCACGCCGCCAATTGGTTCATCCAATACATATAAATCCGCCGCTCTGCTCATAACCAAAATCAACTGTACCTTTTCTTTGGTACCCTTTGACATGGTTTTCAATTGGTCGTTGGCATTAATTTGAAGACGGTCAAGCATCTGGTAAGCTTTTTCTTTACTAAAATCCACATAAAAATCTCCAAAAAAATCAATTAACTGATTTACTTTCATCCAGTTGTTTAGATAGGTCTTATCCGGTAAATAGGAAACTATTTTTTTAGTTTCGATGCCTGGGGCTGTGCCATTTACCAAAAGAGTACCTTGTGTAGGAACCAAAAGACCGTTTATAATTTTAATTAAAGTGGTCTTTCCGCTTCCATTGGGTCCTAGAAGACCAATAATTTTGCCACGCTCTAACGTGAGATTGACATTGGATAAAGCGGTAAATCCACCGTATCGCTTTGTTAAATCTTTGCATTCGAGTAATGCATTCATACAAATATCCTCCCTGAAATAAATTAATAAAGTTACTGCATTTGCTGGATAATAAAGGTTTTAACCTCTTCCTTACTAAAACCAAGCTTTTCTAACTGCACTAAGAAAATTCTTAACTGTTCTTTGGCTAAATCTAATTTCATAGCTTCAATCATTTGCTCATCCTCCGTTATAAAACGACCACTGGTGCGATTGGTAAATATAAGACCGCTTCTTTCCAATTCAACCAGTGCTTTTTGCATGGTATTGGGATTTACCGAAGCTTCGGCAGCTAAATCACGCACACTTGGAAGCTTAGATCCAATGGGATAATCACCGGATATAATGCGGTGGTTGAGATGCTCCATAAGCTGTAAATAAATGGGCCGATCATTTTTAAGATTCCATGGCATTCTGTTTTCCTCCTTTTTTAAATTGTATCGCTGTATTAAGAGCTTAAGACAATAATACAGTCGAAACGCTTTTTTGTCAACCCTATTTTATAAAAAAAAAATATTTATAGTTTAGTCATGGGCTTTACAAGTTTTATGAAAAGTGATAGACTAGGAATGATGGCTTTGCTCAATATTTGTATAAAAACAGGGGCAGAGTAGATCTTTTTTTATCAAAAGGAGGACAAGATAAAATGGCAAGAAAAATGAAAACAATGGATGGAAATACTGCTGCTGCTCATGTGTCGTATGCGTTCACGGATGTAGCTGCTATCTATCCGATTACTCCATCTTCTCCAATGGCTGATTACACAGATATGTGGGCAACTCAGGGAAGAAAGAATATCTTCGGACACGAAGTCATGCTTTCCGAGATGCAGTCAGAAGGCGGTGCTGCTGGTGCAGTTCACGGTTCTTTGGAAGCGGGAGCTTTAACAACAACTTACACAGCTTCTCAGGGATTGTTATTGATGATTCCGAATATGTATAAAATTGCAGGTGAATTATTGCCGGGTGTAATTCATGTAACAGCTCGTGCAATTGCGTCTCATGCACTTTCTATTTTTGGGGACCACTCTGATGTATATGCTTGTCGTCAGACCGGTTTTGCTATGCTTTGCGCAAGTAATGTACAGGAAGTTATGGATTTAGGTGCCGTAGCTCATTTAACGGCAATCGAAGGACGTGTTCCTTTCGTTCATTTCTTTGATGGATTCCGTACCTCTCATGAGATTCAGAAAATCGAAATCTGGGATTATGAAGATTTAAAAGATATGTGTAATATGGAAGCAGTCGATGCATTCCGTGCCCGTGCCTTGAATCCGGAACATCCGGTAACACGCGGTACTGCTCAGAACCCGGATATTTTCTTCCAGGCAAGAGAAGCCTGCAACCCATATTATGATGCTGTGCCTGAAATGACACAACAATATATGGATAAAGTAAATTCTAAGATTGGAACAGACTATAAATTATTTAACTATTATGGTGCTCCGGATGCAGAACGTGTTATTATTGCTATGGGTTCTGTATGTGATACCATTGACGAAACCATTGACTATTTAATGGCAGCCGGCGAAAAAGTGGGTGTTGTTAAAGTTCGTTTATTCCGTCCTTTTAGTGCAAAACATTTAATTGATGCCATTCCGGATTCTGCAAAGACCATTACGGTTCTTGACAGAACAAAAGAACCGGGCGCTATTGGAGAACCTTTATACTTAGACGTAGTAGCCTCCTTAAAGGGAAGCAAATTCCATGACGTTCCTGTTTTATCCGGACGCTATGGCCTAGGTTCAAAGGATACGGTTCCTGCTGATATTATTGCTACCTTTAAGAATACAGAAAAGGAGAAGTTTACGTTAGGTATTGTAGATGATCTTACGAATCTGTCTCTTCCAAGGGAAGAAATTGTAAATACAACACCGGAAAGCACAATTTCCTGTAAATTCTGGGGACTTGGTGCAGATGGTACGGTAGGTGCAAACAAGAACTCTATTAAAATTATTGGTGACCATACCGATATGTATGCTCAGGCTTACTTTGACTATGATTCAAAGAAATCCGGCGGCGTAACGATTTCTCATTTGCGTTTTGGTAAAGACCCAATTAAAGCAACGTATTTAATTAACAAAGCAAATTTTGTTGCCTGCCATATGCCGGCATACATTCGTAAATATAACATGGTTCAGGATTTAAAAGATGGAGGAACTTTCCTTCTGAATACACACTGGACGATGGAAGAACTGGAAAAAGAACTTCCGGGCCAGGTAAAAGCTTATATGGCAAAACACAATATCAAGTTCTATACCATTGATGGATTTAAGATTGGTAAAGAAATTGGTCTTGGTGGACGAATTAATACCGTTCTTCAGTCTGCTTTCTTTAAATTAGCAGATATTATTCCGGCAGAAGATGCTATCCAGTACATGAAGGATGCAGCAACGGCGTCTTACTCAAAGAAGGGTGACGATATCGTTAAGATGAATCACGATGCCATTGATGCCGGTGCTCAAAACTTAGTTAAGATTGAGATTCCTGCAAGCTGGGCAGATGCGGCTGTAGAAGATCTAACCAACAGGGTAACGGGCGACAGAAAAGAAGTAGTGGATTATGTAAATAACATTCAAAATTCCATTAACTCCCAGACCGGAAATGATCTTCCTGTATCAGCATTCGTAGATTATGCAGATGGTACACTTCCAGCAGGATCCGCAGCATTTGAAAAACGTGGTGTTGCAATTGATGTTCCTACCTGGAATCCGGATACTTGTATCCAGTGTAATTTCTGTTCTTATGTATGTCCTCATGCTTGTATTCGTCCGATCGCTATGGATGAAGCTGCGGCAGCAAAAGCTCCAGAAGGTGCTACTATGGATATGACAGGAATGCCTGGCCATAAGTTTGCAATGTCGGTATCCGTACTTGACTGTACAGGATGTGGTTCTTGTGTTACGGTATGTCCTGGTAAGAAGGGTGAAAAAGCTCTTTCCATGAAACCTCTGGAAACTCAATTTGAAGCACAGAAGATGTTTGATTATGGTACAACCATTGAGACACCAACCGCAGTTTCAGATAAGTTTAAAGTTTCTACCGTTAAGGGAAGCCAGTTCAGCCAGCCATTACTTGAGTTCTCCGGAGCTTGTGCAGGTTGTGGTGAAACACCTTACGCTAAATTAATGACACAGTTATTCGGTAATAGAATGTATATTGCCAATGCAACCGGATGTTCTTCTATCTGGGGTGGTTCTTCACCGGCATCACCATATACAGTAAATAAAGAAGGAAGAGGTCCGGCTTGGGCAAACTCCTTATTTGAAGATAATGCAGAGTACGGATTTGGTATGCAGTTAGCACAAAAGGCATTGAGAAAACGTATTACGGATTCCGTTGAAAACTTATTGAAAGTAGCAGAAAAAGATAACGTGAAAGCGGCTCTTGAGAAATATTTAGCTACTAAGGATTCCAGTACAGAAAATGGTCCGGCTACAAGAGAAATGATTACAGCATTAGAGGCTTGTGATTGTGACAATGCAGACAAGGCAAATATTTTAAAGAACAAAGACTTTGCAGCTAAGAAATCTCAATGGATTCTTGGTGGTGATGGATGGGCTTATGATATTGGATTTGGTGGTGTTGACCATGTTCTTGCAAGTGGACAGGATGTTAATATCTTAGTATTCGATACAGAAGTTTACTCCAACACAGGCGGTCAGTCTTCAAAAGCTACTCCTACCGGAGCGATTGCACAGTTTGCAGCAGCCGGTAAGGAAGTTAAGAAGAAGGACTTAGCAGCAATTGCTATGAGCTATGGTTATGTATACGTAGCACAGATTGCACAGGGAGCCGATTACAACCAGTGCGTGAAAGCATTTGTTGAAGCAGAAAATTATCCTGGACCATCACTTATCATCGCTTATGCTCCATGTATTAACCATGGAATTAAGGGTGGCATGAAGGGCGCTCAAACAGAAGAAAAACGTGCAGTTGAAGCTGGTTACTGGCATTTATTCCGGTTTAACCCAACTCTTGCTGAAGAGGGAAAGAACCCATTCTTATTGGATTCTAAGGCACCAAGTGCAAGTTATAAGGACTTTATACAAAGTGAAGTTCGTTATAACAGATTGTCTCGTTCCAATCCGGAAAGAGCAGACCGCTTATTTACAAAGGCAGAAAATGATGCAAAAATCAAATATGAAGCACTTGTAAAGAAGTCAGAATAAAAGAAAATTAATAATAAAAAGAAAAGCCGTAGGATACTGTATTACCATCCTACGGCTTTTCTATATATAGGAGAAAACTACTTTTTCTTTTTATATTGCTGTATAAGAACATCCAGTGAAAGCCCAAAAGCAACAATGGCTCCGCAGATTAAATTTTTTACAGAGAAAGTCTGTGTTAGTAAAATGTCAAACAGGATGCCGGTAAAAATTTGACCAACAAACATAATTAATGTCATATAGAAGGCGGAAATTTTTGTAACACACATATTGGATAAAATAACAATAATCATACCAATGAAGCCTCCAAGATAAATCCAGAGCTTCGGAGATAAACCACCGGACAGATCCATCATATCTTTTTTCCCTAAAGTGAATAGGAAGAGTAAAGATACCAGGAAACCGCTGGAAAAATTATACCATGTACTGGAATACATATTTGTCTTATCGGCAAGGCGTGCATTAAAGGTTCTTGCAACAATAATGGAGATACCGGCAAGGCAGGAAAGTAAAATCGGAATGATGGCAACCTTGGAGCCGGAAAGCAAATAAAAAATACCAAGGAAGGTAAATAAAATTCCAAGAATCTTGCTTTTATGAAAAGTTTGCTTTGGCATACCCAATAGCCCATATTGGTCTATAATAAGAGCTGTAACGGACTGGGCTAAAAGACCAAGTGCAATAATGGCAGAGACGCTGATTTTACCAAAGGCCATATTATTTGAGATGGTAGATACATATCCAATGGCACCGCCAATATGTAGGAGAAAAGGAAGTTTGTCACGAAAAACTTTCTTCTTTTTGACCAAACAAATTAGGGAAATAGACAGTAATCCAATTCCATGAATCATAACGGTGGATAAGTAAGCACCATAAACATCACTGAGGCCTCCGTTTGCTACAATCATGGCTGCAACTAAGACGGCTGTAATCAGAGAAAAAATATAATAAATCATTTGTAACCCTCCTCATGTATTCACAAATAATCTCTTATTTGTATAATACTTCCAGTATAACAAAAAAAACTACAAAATACCATAAAATAAATCCGTTCTTCTATTATATAGATAATATAAAAAAAATAGTTTGATAAAAAAATGAGTGAAATAAAGTGCAAAATACCGTAAAATAGAAAGAAACGGAAAAGGAGAATAAAGTGAAGAAAGCAAAAATTAAAAATATAACTGCAATGGTGATTTTTGGTACGATAGGGCTATTTGTTCGAAATATTCCACTGCCATCTACAGAAATCGCATTATATAGAGCTTTCATTGCAGCGGCTGTTCTTTTTATTTACCGGTGTATTTTTAAAAAAAGAGGAAAGAAGATAAGTAAAAAAGAGGCGGTCCTGCTATTTATATCAGGAGCGATTATGGGAATAAATTGGATTCTATTATTTCAGGCATACCGGTACACTACCGTTTCCATAGCCACACTGAGCTATTATTTTGCTCCGGTACTGGTTATGGCGGTTAGTCCGTTCCTTTTTAATGAAAAGAGAACGAAACGACAAACTTTTTGCTTTTTCATGGCAACCATTGGGCTGGTACTGGTAATTGGAATACAGAAAATGGAACAAACCAATACGGAAATGATTGGAATTGCGTTTGGCCTTGGAGCTGCCATTCTGTATGCAATTATTATTTTACTAAACAAAAAAATTCAAAAGGTGGAAGGAGTAGATCGGACATTTTATCAGTTTCTGGCAGCGGGCATGGTGCTTTTACCATATGTTTTAAGCACCGGAACCTTGGGAATAACAAGGTTAGAGGAACGTGGACTGGTGAATCTTATGATTTTGGGAATAATACATACGGGATTAGCCTATTGTTTATATTTCCCTTCTTTGAAAGAATTGGAAGGACAAAAAGTAGCAATATTAAGCTATGTAGATCCACTTACCGCAATTTTGGTTTCTATTTTCTTTTTAAGAGAACCCATTGGTTTTTGGCAGATTGTGGGTGGAATTATGATTTTGGGATTTACATTATTAAGTGAAAACAAAGAATAATAAGGACAAATTACTCATATAGTAGAGAACGTACATTGACAAGGCTGCGTTCTTAGGCTATAATACTAAGAATGTAAAATTGTACGAAAAAGTAAATTAGGTGATGGAGGAAATAGCACATATGGCTGAAAAGAAAAACATTTTAACCTATGAAGGATTAAAACAGTTGGAAGAGGAATTACAAGATTTAAAGGTTAATAGAAGAAAAGACGTGGCACAAAAAATTAAAGAGGCCAGAGAGCAAGGCGATTTATCAGAAAATGCAGAGTACGATGCTGCAAAGGATGAACAGCGTGACATTGAAGCTAGAATTGAAGAAATTGACAAGGTCCTTAAAAATGCAGAGGTTGTAGTGGAAGAGGACGTTGATGTTAACAAAATCAATATAGGATGTAAGGTTCGTATCAAAGACTTAGAGTATGGGGATGAATTAGAATATAAAATTGTAGGATCTACCGAAGCAAATAGTCTAAAGGGAAAAATTTCCAATGAATCACCAGTTGGAAAAGCCTTAATTGGAGCAGCTGTAGGAGAAATTATTGCAGTTGAAACCCAGGCTGGTACTATTGAATATGAAATTTTGGAAATTCAAAAATCAAACTAGAGCGATAAAGGAGTGTTGTACATTGGCTGAGAAGAATCAACAAAATCAAGAGCAGGAAAAAGATATTAGCGAATTATTAAAGGTTCGCCGCAATAAATTAGCAGAACTTCAGGAACAGGAGAAAGATCCTTTTCGTATTATGAAGTATGATGTGACACACCACACTACAGAGGTAAAAGAAAACTTTGAATCCTTGGAAGGTAAGAGTGTTTCGGTTGCAGGACGTATTATGTCCAAACGTGTAATGGGGAAGGCTTCTTTTTGCAATGTAGCGGACAAACTGGGAAATATTCAAAGCTATGTAGCAAGAGACTCTATAGGGGAAGAATCCTACAAAGAATTTAAGAAGATGGATGTTGGAGATATTGTAGGAATTAAGGGTGAGGTATTTAAAACAAAAACCGAAGAAATTTCGATTCATGCATCGGAAGTAACCCTGCTTAGCAAAAGTTTACAGATTTTACCTGAAAAGTTTCATGGTTTAAAGGATACGGATGTACGGTACAGACAGAGATACATTGATTTAATTGTAAATCCTGAAGTAAAGGATACTTTTATCAAACGTTCTGCAATTATTAAAGAAATCCGAAATTATTTAGATAATCAGGGATTTATGGAAGTTGAAACACCAACCTTAGTAGCTATGGCGGGTGGAGCAGCAGCCAGACCTTTTACAACACACCATAATACACTGGATGAGGACTTAAATTTGAGAATTTCGCTGGAATTATATCTGAAAAGATTAATTGTTGGTGGATTAGAGCGAGTGTATGAGGTGGGAAGGGTATTTCGTAACGAAGGACTGTCGGTTCGTCATAATCCGGAGTTTACTTTACTAGAGATTTACCAGGCATATACCGATTACTATGGCATGATGGATTTAGCAGAGGGAATTTTCCGCACCGTGGCTCAGAATGTTTTAGGTACTACAAAGATTACGTATGGTGGAGTTGAGATTGACCTTGGAAAGCCGTTTGAAAGATTAACTATGGTAGATGCGGTTAAGAAGTATGGAAATGTGGATTTTAATGAAATTACCACATTGGAGGATGCAAGAAAAGCAGCGAAAGAGCATCATGTGGAGTATGAAGAAAGACATAAATATGGAGAAATCATTAATTTGTTTTTTGAAGAGTTCTGTGAGGAACACTTGGTGCAGCCAACATTTATTATGGACCATCCAACGGATGTGTCTCCTTTGGCTAAGAAAAAATCAGATAATCCAAACTTTACGGAACGCTTTGAACTTTTTATTACCAAGAGGGAAATGGCAAATGCATTTTCAGAATTAAATGATCCAATTGACCAAAAAGAACGTTTTATGGCACAGGAAGAACAATTTGCTGCGGGAGATGAAGAAGCACAGCATATGGATGAAGATTTCATCTGCGCCTTGGAATACGGTATGCCTCCAACGGGAGGCATAGGAATAGGCATTGACCGTCTTGTTATGCTGATGACGGACTCAGCGGCTATTAGGGACGTGCTTTTATTTCCAACGATGAAGAGCCTGGGTGGTTCCGATAGCTTCGTAAAGACAGCGCCGACTG